>NZ_LFJT01000031.1:0-73636 GCF_001682645.1 Delftia sp. JD2 | reverse complement strand
CGGTTGCGGGGTTCGCTGCGGAACTCGCTGCGTTCACTGCGTGAACTCCGCTCAGACAACCGCAGCGAGTCAGATGACGAAGCAGTCCTGTCCTTCGGCAGGACTGCAACCCCACAACCACCACGCCGCAGGCGCGTTCATACGGGGAGTGGGTGCGGGCCGTCGCTTCGCTCGGCCTGGGGTTTGAGTCGGGGTTGTGGAATGCCTCTATGATTTCGGTGGCCCCCTGTTCCGGGGCTGGTGCTTCAAAACACCTTTTCTCAAAGCGGTGCGGCCTCTCCGTTAACGAGGCCTTGTCACGTCTGAATCACTGGACAGTGGGCGCATGCCCACGTCCCTGCGGTTACGGGCGGGATGGGGCTACCCGTAAGGGCGTCCGCACGGCTTTGAGCGTGTTTTGAACATCCCGTCCACCTTCTTCGTGCGTCAAAACGCGGATTTGGTGGTTTCACGTCTCTCTCAAAGGAGTACGGAAACATGAGCGATCAACAGCATCCTCTGCCCGCCCACGCCAGCATCGAGCAACTGGCCCGCACCCTCACCGAAACCAACAGCTGGGTCCGCGAGGGCTGCAATGAGATAGGGGCTCTGGCCCAACTGGCCCTGGCCAGCCTGCATGCGCCGGAGGACTACCAACGCCCGCAAGCCCTGGCCCACGCCCTGCGCACCATCCGCGACGCCGCCGAGTCCCTGACCGACTACGTGCAAGGCGAAGCCAGAGCCGCAGGCTGCGACGCCACGTACCGCGCCAGCACATAGCCAGGCCGAGCGCAGCGAAGGCTCCGGCTGTTGGCTGCCCCTCAGCCTCCCCCCTTCTGCCCACGCCTGCGTTGGACGGGATGCGGGGTGGCAGCCCTGCCGAAGGACAGGGCTGCTTCGTTGTCTAGCTCGCCGTGATGTTTGAGTGAAGCGCGCAGCGCGTAACGAGTTTCACGGCGCACCCCGTATCCCGCCCAACGCAGGTCGCCCGTAGCGAAGCGAAGGGTCGTGGGCAGTGCGGGGCGCGCTTCTTTGCCTACTTTCTTATCGCGCGATAAGAAAGTAGGTCGGCCGCCGGGCCGAAACCCGGCCTCGAAAAACACCCCCCCGGCAGGATCAAAAAACGTCCCCGCCAGGGTCAAAAATCAAACAGCAAGCCGCCGCAAAAACCCATCAACAACCCGCAACGCATACCGACTCGCCACCACCCTCACAAACTCCGCAAAGTCCACATGCGCACTGTCATCCGCCCGATCGGAAACAGTCCGCATCGCAGCAAACGGCACGCCATAGTCCAGGCAGGCCTGCGCCACGGCGGCGCCTTCCATCTCCACCGCCAGCACCTCATGCCCTGCAGCACGCAGGCCCTGCGCCAGCGCGGAAAAAGCGCCCGCCGTGCCCACGAACTGGTCCCCGCTGGCAATCAGCCCCTGGTGCGCGCGCGGCGCCGTGGTGGCGTGGGCGGCGCGCAGGTCTTCGCCCGCCTCGGCCACGCAGGCCTGGGCGGCCGCCAGCAGCGCGGCGGTCATTTCGGGGTCGCAGGGCAGGCGCGTGCGGCCGTAGCCGGGCATTTCCCAGCGCGGGAAGATGGGCGAGGCGTCCAGGTCGTGCTGCAGGTATTCGTCGGCCACGACGACATCGCCCACGCGCACGCCTTCGCCCAGGCCACCAGCCACGCCGGTGAAGGCAATGCGGCGCACGCCGAAGCGCTCGATCAGCGCCGTGGCCGTGGTGGCCGCCGCCACCTTGCCTATGCCCGACAGCGCGCAGACCACGTCATGCCCATGCAGGCGCCCGCGCCAGAACATGCGGCCGGCGTGGGCCGTGCCCTGGGCGTCGGACAGGGCATGGACCAGGCCTTCCTGTTCCTGCGGCAGGGCACTGAGGATGGCGATGGTCATGGTGGCTTCTCTTTCAACGTTTCAACGGCACAGGCAAAAAGCAAAGGCGGCCCGGAGGCCGCCTGCGGGGCGAAAGCGCCCATTGTGCCGCGAGCCTGTGCCCGGCCCGGCTCAGATGGCGATGGCCGTGGCCTGGTTGAGCACGGCGCGCACCACGCTGTAGACGGTGAGGGCCGAGGTCTTGGGGTTGGCCTCCAGCGGCTTGCCGCGCATGGTCAATTCCATGGACCCGAAGGCGCCGCGCGCGGCCACATGGTGCACGTTCTCGTCCACGGCCGGGTCGGCGTACAGGCGCACCGTGGTGCGGTCCAGGCCCATGCCGGCCAGCGACAGGGTGGCGGCCACGTTGGCGTTCTTGGGGTAGAGCTGGGCGGCCTCGCGTGCGCTGCCTTCGAAGATGCAGAAGGCTTCCTTGAGGCTGGCGAGGTCGCAGCGCTGTTCTGCGGGCGTGCCGGTCCAGGCCAGGGGCGGCTTGCGGCCGGTGTAGACCACTTCGTCCAGGCCGCCGATGCGGGCTGCGGCCAGCGCATCCACACCGCCGATGGCGCCCGACAGCAATTGCACCTGGGTGCCTCCGGCCTCGGCCGCCGCCTGCACGGCCTCGGCCATGCCGGGGGCGCTGAGTGCGCCGATGGAGGCCACGACGGCAGGAATGCCGCGCTGCAGGGCGGGCAGCACATGCTCTTCGATGGCGGTATGGCCTGCGCATTCGACGATAAGGTCGGGCCGGTCCTCAGTCGTCAGCGCAGGCAGTGCGCGCGCCTGGGGCGCATGCCGGGCCAGGGTGGCGCGCACGGCGTCCGTCACTTCGGGCACAAGCACCCAGCCCACCTGCACCGCGGCATGGCCCTTGAGCAGTTCGAGCACGCTGGCGCCAATCGCACCGCAGCCAATCACAGCAATATTCATCGTCATTTCTTTCTGAGCAAGAACGCGCTGAAGGCCGGTGGGGGCACCGTCTCCTCAGCGCAGAAAACCAGGATGCTGGGTGCGCAGGTGGCCCGTCAGTTCGACGGCGGCCTCGCGCACCTGTTCCACCCAGTGCGCCATGCGCCCGGGTGCGATTTCGGTAAAGGCCACGGCCATGCCCAGGCCCGCGATGATGCGGCCCTGCGCATCACGCACGGGCGCGGCAATGCTGGAGACGCCGGGCTCGTAGAAGCCCTCGCCCATGGCGTAGCCGCGCTCGCGGTCCTGCAGCAGCAGCTGCTGCAGTTGCTGCACGTCACGCGGGGTGCTTTCCGAGAATTGCGGCAGTTCGCTGCCGCCGAAGAGTTCGCGCAGCTGGTCTGCGTCCATGTCCTGCAGCAGGGCGCGGCCCAGCACGGTGGCATGGGCCGGCAGGCGCGAGCCCACGCGCACGGCGCCCTGGAAGGCGCCGGCCGGCGCAATGCGCGCCACGTAGACCACGGAGGTGCCGTCCAGCAGCGCCAGGTTGGTGGTGAAGCCCAGGCGCTCGCACAGCGCCTGCAGCACGGGCTCGGCCAGCTGGGCCAGCGGCTGGGTGGACAGGTAGTCGTAGCCCAGGCGCAGCACGGACAGGCCCAGCCGGTACTCGGTGCCCGAGCGTTGCAGATACCCCATGTTCTCCAGCGTCGTCAGCATCCGGAACACCGTGGAACGCGGCAGCGCCAGGGTGCGCGCCAGGTCGGGCGCGCTCCACACGGGCTGCGAAGGCGTGAAGCAGGCCAGCAGGCGCAGGCCGCGCTCCAGCGCGGGGACGGTGTAGCGGTCGTTGTCGTTCGAGAGGGTTTCGGAGGTGTCGCTCATCGCAATTCGGGCCGGTAGGCCATCAGGTCAGCAGGGTGGCCAGCCTCTGTGCGACATCCGCAGGTTGTTCGACGACAGAGGCATGGCCGGCTGCCGCAAGCGTAACGTACCGCGCGCCCAGCCTTGCGGCCCAGGCCGCGCAGGCAGCGGGCGGCGTGACCACGTCGTGCTCGCCCACCCAGACCTCGACCGGCATGGCCAGTTGCCCCGCCGCCTGCCCCAGGTCACTGCCGCACAGCAGCTCCACGGCCTGGGCGTAGCCGGCAGCATGCAGGCGCGCCGTGTTCCAGCGCACCCATTGGCGCACGGGCTCGGGCGCGGCGGGCGAGACCAGGCGCTGGTCGATGGCGGCGGCCAGGCCTTCGATGCCTTTTTCCTGCAGGGCCGCAAGACGGCCCTGGCGTACCTTGGCCTGCTGCTCGCCCATGCCGGGTGCGCCATAGCCGCCAGCGGGGCTGATCAGCACCAGTTGCCGCACGCGCCCGGCACCGGCCTGCACCGCCCAGGGCGTGCCCATGAGCGCGCCCAGCGAATGGCCCACCAGCAGGCAGCGGCGCACGCCCAGCGCCTGCAGCGACTGCTCCAGCACGCGGGCGTAGTCGGCGCCCGTGGGCGCGGCGGATGCCAGCGGCGTGGAGCGGCCATAGCCGGGCGCGTCCCAGGCCAGCACACGCGCGCGCGGCGCCAGCGCCAGGGCCACGTCCAGCCAGGAGGCGGCGCCCGAGCTGATGCCGTGCAGCATCACCACGGCAAAGTCCGAGGCCGTGTCGCCGGCCTCGCGCCAGGCGGCCTGAGCGCCACCGGGCAGGGCGATGAGGTGTTCGGGGAACTGCGCCTGAAGGCGCTGCTCCATGCGCTGCAGCGTCTGCGCGGTCATGGCAGGCCCGCTACTCAACGTTTGATTTTTGCCAGAGGGTGCTCGGGCGGGTATGTGGGCGTGATGGGCTTCTTGGCGCCCAGCATCACGCACATCAGCGCGTCTTCGTCGCCGATGTTGATTTCCTCGCGGTACACGCCGGGCGGCACGGAGACCACGTCGCGGTCGGTGAGGATGGTCTCGAAGCGCTGGCCGTCCTTCTCCAGCACGAGCTTGAGCTTGCCGCGGATCAGGAAGAAGACTTCCTCCACATCGGTGTGCAGGTGCGAGGGGCCTTCATTGCCGGCCGGGATGACCATGGTGGAGAAGGTGAAGTTCTCGGACGGGATGGTGTTGCTGTCCGCCGCCACGCCCGTGCCGCCCGTGCCGATGTAGCGCATCTGGCCACGGCGGTACTTGGGGTCGAAGTCGGCCTGGAACTTCAGCGCGTCGAAGTCGTACTTGCGCGTGGAAAACCGCGCCACGCGCGACTCCATCCATTGTTCGAAGCTGGAGCCTTCGGGCTGGTCCCAGGTGCGGGGCGTGTTCTGAGCGGATTCGGACATGTGTCTCTCCATCAACGTCGGTGGATCATGGCGGGGAAGGCGCCATTTGTTTTATCCATGAATCACAGTTCATGGGGTAAAACAATTATAGGAAGATTGATCGCACGCAACAAGGGCCACATGCGCAGCGGCATGTGGCCCCTTTGCTGCCCAGTCTGTTGAGGGAACAGCGATGCGGGTGCAACAGCGATGCGGGTGCCTCAGGCAGCCATGCTGCGCCGCCCAGGCCGAAAGCCCGCATGGCTGGCCGGCCAGACCACGGACAGGCAGGCCAGCGCCAACACCGCCAGCGCCCAGGGCAAGGCGGAGGCACCCCGCCAGCCCAGCAGCAGTCCGCCGGCCACGCCGCCGCTCGCCACGGCCAGGTTGAATACCGTCACCAGCATGGACTGGGCCACGTCGGCGCCCTCGCCTGCCGCGTCGGCCAGCGCGGTCTGCAGCAGCGTGGGCGCGCCGCCAAAGCTCAGGCCCCAGGCCGCAACCCCGATCAGAACGGCCACGGCCGACTGCCCGGCCAGGCCCAGCACCAGCGCAGACACGGCAAACAAGGCCAGGCTCAGCACGGTGAGTGCGCGCAGCCAGCGGTCCACCAGCAGGCCCGTGAGCCAGATGCCGGCAATGGCCGCAAGGCCGAACAGCAGCAGCACCCCATCCACCCTTTGCCCCAGACCCGCCGAAGCCAGGAAGGGCGCGATGAAGGTGTAGAGCATGTTGTGGGCCAGCATCCAGCCGAACAGCGCCAGCAGCACGGGGCGCACGCCGGGCACGAGCAGGATGCGCGCCACGGGCTGGCGTTGGTGCGCCGTCTGCCCGGCGTAATCCGGCACACCCAGCCGCACCCAGGCCAGCAGCAGCAGGCACAACGCCGACAGCGCCCAGAACACGCCGCGCCAGTCGAACAGGCTGCCCAGCCAGGCGCCCAGCGGCACGCCGGCCGCCAGGGCCAACGGCTGGCCCACGCCCGCCACGGCCAGTGCACGCCCCTGCAGATGCGGCGGCACCATGCGCCGCGCATAGCCGGCCACCAGCCCCCAGATCACGCCCGCAGCCATGCCTGCGGCAAAGCGGGCGACCAGGGTCAGGCCGTAGTGGCCGGACAGCGCGGTGAGGCTGTTGAACAGCAGCAGCCCGCCCACCGCCGCCATGAACAGCGGCCGGCGCCTGAGGCCGCGCGTGGCGGCCACGACGGGAATGGCGGCCAGTACCGAACCCAACGCGTACAGCGTGACCATCTGGCCGGCCATGGCTTCGGACACTGCCAGTCCCGTGCCGATCTGGGGCAGCAGGCCGGCCGGCAGGGTCTCGGTCATGATGGCCAGAAAGGCTGCCATCGCCAGGGCCAGCAGCCTGCCCAGCGGCAGGCCCGTGTCGCCGGAGGTGTCCATGGGCTGGTTCATTGCCTTTTCCTCGCTGCGCATCTCAGGCATGGGAGGCTGGATGGGATATCAGGTGGGATGCCGCCATGTCCTTGTCGCCATGTCCTGCGGCCAGCGCGCGCTCGAAGCGGCGCAGCCCGGCCTGGGCGCCATCCAGCAGCAGGCCTGCGCCGGCTGCGGCATCGGCCACCAGTTGAGCGTCCTTGACGGCATTGGCCACGGTGAAGCTGGCGTCGTAGCGGCCTGACAGCATGGCAGCGGCCTTGGCCTGGAAGAAGCCGCTGTCCATGGGCCCGCCCGTGACGGCATCGACCACCAGGGCCGGTTCTATGTCCAGCCCCTTGGCCAGCGCCAGGCTTTCGGCCAGGCCATGCGTGAGTGCGAAGGCCCAGTGGTTGAGCGCCAGCTTGAGCCGGCTGGCGGCGCCTGCCTGCTGCGCAATCCACAGGCTGCGTTTGCCAATGGCATCGAACACCGGCTGCACCTGGCCGCGCTGCGCCAGCGGGCCTGCGGCCAGGATGACCAGCTGGCCCTGCTCGGCCGGCTGGCGCGTGCCCTGCACGGGGCAGTCGTAGAACACCAGGCCATGCCGATCGGCGAACTGCGCCAGCGACGCGATAGCGTCCACACCCACCGTGCTCAGTTGCAGCCACAGTGTGCCCGGCTGCAATGCGGGCGCTGCAGCCTGCATGGCCTGCAGCACGGCCGGCCCGTCCTTGAGCACAGTGACGACGATGCGGGCGCCACGCACGGCGTCGGCCGCATCGCCGCAGGCCTGAACGCCGTCGGCCGCAAGGGCCTGGGCCTTCGCGGCCGTCCGGTTCCAGGCCCGGACGGTGAAACCCTTGCGTTGCAGGTTGCGCGCGACGGGCGCACCGATCAGGCCCGTGCCGAGCACGGCAATGGTGGTTTGAAGGTTTGAATGCATGGGAACTCCAGGGTGATGAGAGAGTGGGACAGACACGGAAAACTGAAATCCGGATTAATGGAACGATCATTCCAATTCAAGGAAAATAAAAACCCGCAACGGCACGACATGCGCGCGGCGGGTGACGGGTGGCCGGCTATTGCGCCTGCAGCGCCATGTCGACCACGTCGACCACGTCCATCAGGCACTGGCGGCGCTGCGGCGCGCTGCTTCCCTTGCCCAGCACGCGCAGGCCCTGCACGGTGTTCAGGACGAAGCGCGCCAGGGCGCGCGGCTTTTTGCTGTCGGTGATGTCGCCTTCCTGCTGGCCCCGCAGGATGAGCTTTTCCAGCGCCTTTTGCAGGCGCTGGAAGTTGCCGGCCACCCTCTCGGCCACGGCCTCGTCATGGCCGGCCAGCTCCAGCGCGGCATTGGCGACCAGGCAGCCACGGCGCCCGGCATCGCTCAATTCGTCCTGCACGATGCGCAGCAGCAGCTGCCGCACCAGGTCCCGGGCGCGTCCCGGGCCGGACAGCAGTTCCACGTTGGAGGTGGTCACGGCCTCATATCGGCGCAGCGCATGCTGGAACAGCCCCTGCTTGTTCTCGAAGGTGCCGTACAGGCTGCTGCGCGACAGGCCCGTGCCGTCCACCAGGTCCTGCACCGAGGTGGCCGCGTAGCCGCGCTGCCAGAACACCTGCATGGCGGCGTCTGCAATGTCATCGGGGTCGAAGTCCTTGGTGCGCATGGTGGCTCATTTAATTGGAACGATCATTCCATTCAATGTAGGCGGCCGTTCCGCGGCTGTCAAGATTGCGCCAAAGGGCCTTCACTCGCAGGGAATTTCCAGCCCCACCTTCACGCGGTCCAGCGCCACGATGGTCTTGAACCATTTGACGTTGGGGTTCTCGGCGAACAGGCGCCGCGCCAGGGCCTCGTACTCCTGCATGGTGGCCACGGTGAGGACGAGCACGAAGTCCACCTCGCCCGTGACGTAGTAGCACTGCTGGACCTCGGGCACGGCGAAGTGCGACTTCATGGCGTTGAGCGCGTCGATGCTGGTGCGCTCGGTCATGACCTCCACGATGATGGTGATGGGCCGGCCCACGCGCGTGGGGTCCACGGTGGCGGCCTGGCCGGTGATCACGCCTTCGGCCTGCATGCGCTTGAGGCGGCGCTGCACGGCGGCCGTGGACAGGTTGACCTGCTCGGCCAGCAGGCGCAGCGGCACCGTGCTGTCGCGCTGGACGATGGCCAGGATGGCGCGGTCGAAGCCGTCCAGGTCGGCCAGGTGAGCAGGGTGGGCGGTGTGCTTGGTCATGGGAAGCGAGGACTTTTGGAGGGTGAGAAATTTTCTCGCAAACACCCCCAATTCAGAGACCAAAAAACAGGTGCCGCGAAATAGTATTTCGTCGTTTTCCGCATCCAACGCATGCGGACCTGCCTGCCGAGAAAGCCCATCCCATGGCCACCCTGCTCCACCTGTCTCCCGTGTTTCTTGTGATGTCCATGCTCATGGTCTTGCGCCGCCCGCCTGTGCAGGCGGCCATGGCCGGGGCGGCGCTGGTCGCCCTGCTGTGGCTGGTCGATGCCTGGATGGCGACGGGCACCGCCGCTTCCGGCGCCGCCCTGGCCGCAGCGCGCGACACGGGCGTGCTGTTCCTGAGCACGGCCTTCGTGATCGTGCCGGGCCTGGGCTTTGTGATCCTCATCGAACGCATGGGCGTGAACCAGGCGCTGAGCCAGTGGGTGCGCTCGCTGGGCCTGGGGCCGGCCGATCAGGTGGTGTTCATCGTGCTGGGCCTGGCGCCGCTGCTGGAGGCGATGACGGGCTTTGGCGTGTCGCTGATCGCCACCGTGCCGCTGCTGCTGAGCCTGTTCGAGCGGCGCGCCGCGCTGCGCATGGCGCTGGCGGGCATGGCCATCATGCCCTGGGGCACGCTGGGCCTGGCCACGGTGATCGGTGCCTCGCTGGCCCATGTGGACGCGGCCGCGCTGGCCGCTGTGTCCTCGCTGACCAGCGCGCCGGTGTTCCTGGTGCTGGGCGCCCTGTCCCTGCATCTGGCCGGCGAGCGCGGTGCGCGGGCCTGGCTGCTGCTGGGCGGCTTTGGCCTGCTGTTCGTGGGCGTGCTGCATGGCATCAGCCGCTGGATGGGCCCCGAGGTGGCGGGCGTGGGCGCAGGCTTTGCGGTGGCGCTGGGCATGCTGGTGCGCGCGCTGCTGCTGCGCGGCACGGCCCAGGCGGCACCCGGCTGGCCGCGACAGGCCTGGCCGTATCTGGCGCTCGCCCTTGCCATCGTGCTGCTCAAGCTGCTGGCCCTGGCCACGCAGTGGGACCAGCGCTGGATCGTGCAGGGCGCCCAGGTGGCCTGGAAGCCGCTGGCCTCCCCGGGCGTGGCGCTGACCCTGGTGCTGGCACTGCTGCTGGCGCGCGGGGCCGGCCATGGCGTTGCCCTGGTTGGTGCTCTGGCCGCCCGCGCCAAGCGCCCGCTGCTGACCATCTTCTTCTTTCTGGCCATGTCCCAGATGATGGTCAAGGCCGGTTTCCTGTCCGGCCTGGTGCAGCTGCTGGCCGAGCTGGCGCCCGCTGCCCTGGCGCCCATCGTGGCGGCCTTCGGCGCGCTGGCCGGCTACATGACGGGCTCCAACGTGGGCGGCAACGCGATCTTCATGCCCGCCATCGCCCTGCTGCCAGAGTCCTCGCACCTGCTGCTGGCCGCCGTGCACAACAGCGCCGCCGGACATGCGGCGCTGGGCTCCCTGTCCATCGTGATGCTGGTGCTGGGCCTGGCACGGACCAATGCCCAGGAAGAAGGCGAGCTGGTGCGCTTCGGCTTTGCGCTGGCCTGCCTCAATGCGGCGGCCGTGGCGCTGGCGGCGTTGGTCATGGCGGGTCTGGGCGTGTTCTGAAGACGTGTTCCCTCCCAATGAAAAGAGGCGCCGCAGCGCCTCTTTGCAAACACGGCAAGCCGCCCGCGTTACTTGCTGTCGCGCAGCTCCCGGCGCAGGATCTTGCCGACCGGGGTCTTGGGCAGTTCGGTGCGGAACTCGATCACGCGAGGCCGCTTGTAGCCCGTGAGGTTGTCGTGGCAGAAATCGCGCACGGCCTGCTCGGTAAGGCTGTCGTCCCTGCGCACGATGACCAGCTTGACGGCCTCGCCGGTCTTCTCGTCGGGCACGCCGACCACGGCGCATTCGAGCACGCCGGGGCAGTTGGAGACCACGTCTTCCACTTCATTGGGATAGACGTTGAAGCCGCTGACCAGGACCATGTCCTTCTTGCGGTCCACGATCTTGAAGTAGCCGCGCTCGTCCATGGTGCCGATGTCGCCGGTGCGGAAATATCCGTCGGCGGTGAAGACCTTGGCGGTTTCGTCGGGGCGCTGCCAGTAGGCGGCCATGACCTGCGGGCCCTTGATGGCGACCTCGCCGCGCTCGCCGATGGTGGTCACGTCGTTTCCTTCGTCATCGACGAGCTTCATCCAGGTGCTGGGCAGGGGCACGCCGATGGTGCCCGAGAACTCGGTGGAGTTGACGGGGTTGCAGCTGACCGAGGGGCTGGTCTCCGACAGGCCGTAGCCCTCGCAGATGGGGCAGCCGGTCTTTTGCAGCCACAGCTGGGCCACGGCACTTTGCACCGCCATGCCGCCGCCGACCGAGACCTTCAGGTGCGACCAGTCCACGGTGTTGAAGTCCGGGTGGTTGGCCAGGCCGTTGAACAGCGTGCTCACGGCCGGGAAGCTGTGAAAGCGCTGCGTGGACAGTTCCTTGAGCGTGGCCTTGAGGTCGCGCGGATTGGGAATCAGGATGGTTTTGCCGCCCGTGCGCATGGACAGCATCATGTTCACCGTGAAGGCGAAGATGTGGTACAGCGGCAGCGCGCAGATGCTGGTGGGCTGCTCGCCGGCCGGCACCTTGCCCATGGCGGGCTGGTTCCAGGCCTCGGACTGCAGCACGTTGGCGATGATGTTGCTGTGCAGCAGCACGGCGCCCTTGCTCACGCCCGTGGTGCCGCCCGTGTACTGCAGCAGGGCCATGTCGGAGGCCTGCAGTTGCGGCGCCTGGAAGGGCGAGCGCATGCCCTTGGCCAGCGCGTCGTTGAAGCGCACGGCCCCCGGCAGCGAGAACGGCGGCACCAGCTTCTTGACCTTGCGCACCACGTAATTGACGATGGCGCCCTTGAGCATGCCCAGCTGGTCGCCCATGGTGCACAGCACCATGTGCTGCACGGGCGTGGCGGCCTTGCAGGCCTGCAGCGTGTGGGCGAAGTTCTCGATGATGACGATGGCCTTGGCGCCCGAGTCCTTGAGCTGGTGCTCCAGCTCGCGGGCCGTGTACAGCGGGTTGACGTTGACCACGACGAAGCCCGCACGCAGCACGGCGGCCACGGCCACGGGGTACTGGGGAATGTTGGGCATCATCAGCGCCACGCGGTCGCCGCGGGCCAGGCCCAGGCTCTGCAGATAGGCGGCGAAGGCGCGGCTTTGCGCATCGACCTGCGAGTAGGTCAGCTCCTTGCCCATGAAGGAATAGGCCACGCGGTCCGCGTAGCGGCTGAAGGCCTCCTCCATCAGGGCCACCAGCGAGGGGTATTGGGAGGGATCGATGTCGGCGGGCACACCTGCCGGATAGGCACCCAGCCATGGGCGGTCACTCATGCTGCTCGTCTCCTGGTTTCTCGATTGAACGTGCATTCTCATAAAAAGCACGGTCGTTCGATACTGTGATAACCCTAGTACTACCCCTAGGGTCACCATTGCGTTGCTCCAGGTCAAAGCCCGCAGGGCCGCGCAGGCCCCCGATCACAGCCCCCCGTTCAATCCCAGGCGGGAGCCAGGCCGTCAGGGCTGACCTGGCGGTCGCCGCGTTCCAGCGCGGCGATGCGCTGCATGTCTTCGGCGCCCAGCACCAGCTGGCAGCTGTCCAGGTTGGCCTGCAGGTGGGCGCGCTGGGTGGACGAGGGAATGACGGCATAGCCCATGGCCATGGCCCAGGCCAGCGCCACCTGGGCGGGCGTGGCGCCGTGGGCGGTGGCGATGTCGGCCAGCACGGGATCGGCCAGCAGCTTGCCGTAGCCCAGCGTCATGTACGAGGTGGTGTGAATGCCCTGCTGGCGTGCGAAGTCGGTGACGGCACGGTTTTGCAGATAGGGGCTCAGTTCGATCTGGTTGGTGGCGATGTTCGCGGCGCCCACGGCGGCGATGGATTGCTGCAGCAGCGCGATGTTGAAGTTGGACACGCCGATGTGGCGCGTCAGCCCCTGCTCCCTGGCGCGCATGAGCGCGCCCAGGCTGTCCTCCAGCGGCACGCTGCGCGAGGGCCAGTGGATCAGCGTCAGCTCCACATGGTCGGTGCGCAGGGCTTCAAGGCTGCGCTCCAGGCTGGGGATCAGCGCGTCGGCGGACAGGTTCTCGGTCCAGATCTTGGTGGTGAGGAAGAGCTGATCGCGCGGCACGGTGCTGGCGGCGATGGCGGCACCCACATCGGCCTCGTTGCCGTAGATCTGGGCGGTGTCGATGGCGCGGTAGCCCACCTCCAGGGCCTGGCCCACGGAGTGGCGCACCACCTCATCCTTGAGGCGGAAGGTGCCCAGGCCGAACGCGGGCACCACGGAAGCGAGAGAGGCAGTCGATGTCATGCAGGTCTTTCAAAAAGCAAACAAGGCGCGGAACCACGCCCCGAAGACTGCAGTCTGGCGGGTTAACGCTTGCAGATAAAGCCTGGTATCAGCAGAAAATATTTGACGCTGCAGCAACAATTGCGCCAAGCTGGCGCCCCATGAAAACCACCCTGGACGAGTTGCAGGCCTTTCGCGCCGTGATCGACTGCGGCAGCATCACGGCGGCGGCCGAGCAGTTGGGACAGACCACCTCGGGCATCAGCCGCAGCCTGTCGCGCCTGGAGAAAAAGCTGGCCACCACCTTGGTGCGGCGCACCACGCGCAGCCTGGAGCTGACCGAGGAAGGCGCGCGCTTCCTGGCCCGCACGCGCGAGGTGCTGCAGGCCCTGGACGCGGCCGAGGAGGAACTGGCCGCGCGGCGCCAGGCGCCGGCCGGGCTGCTGCGCGTCAACGCGGCCTCGCCCTTCATGCTGCATGCCATCGTGCCGCTGGTCGGCGAGTTCCGCGCGCTCTATCCGCTGATCACGCTGGAGCTGAACACCGATGACCTGCACATCGACCTGCTGGCCCAGCGCACCGACATCGCCATCCGCATCGGCGAGCTGCGCGACTCCACGCTGCATGCGCGGCTGCTGTGCCACAGCGTGCTGCGCGTGCTGGCCAGCCCCGCCTACCTGCAGGCCCATGGTCCCGTGGCGAGCGTGGCCGCGCTGGCGCGCCACCAGCGCATTGGCAACAGCCAGGTGCCCGGCCTGAACCACTGGCCGCTGCGCACGCCCGAGGGCGGCGACCGCTGGGATGCCGCGCCCCAGCTCACGGCATCCAGCGGCGAGACCATGCGTCAGCTGGCCCTGGCAGGCCAGGGTGTGGTCTGCCTGGCCGACTTCATGACCGTGCGCGATCGCGCCCAGGGCGAGCTGGTGCAGGTGCTGGCGCGCGAGACCGTGCAGCAGCGCCAGCCCATCCACGCCGTCTATTACCGCAACACGGCGCTGGCCGCGCGCATCACGGCCTTCCTGGACTTTCTCGCGCAGCGCATGGCGCAGTCCTGAGGGCCCTGTGACGTCCGCCTGAACGGCTTGATCGGCCCGTTCGGCTTGTGCATGCAGGGCGCATGCATATGCGTTTTGCTTCGTTGCCACAGGGCTGGCGGTTTTACAGAATCCGGGATTCGCCGCAGCAGGCATGGGCCGGCTGCGGCCGGAGACCGTCTTGCCCCACCTGATCGAAAGCTTTGCCGACATGGCGCCCTTCGTGGCCCTGCGGCGCGACCTGCATGCCCACCCTGAGCTGGGCTTCGAGGAACACCGCACCTCGGCCATCGTGGCCGAACGCCTGGCCTCCTGGGGCGTGGAGGTGCACACCGGCCTGGCCGGCACGGGCGTGGTGGGCGTGGTGCGCGGCAGGCATACGGACGCACGCCACGGCACGCGCACCATCGGCCTGCGCGCCGACCTGGATGCGCTGCCGCTGCAGGAAGAAAACCGGTTTGCCCACCGCTCGCAGCACGCAGGCCGCATGCATGCCTGCGGCCATGACGGCCACACCACCATGCTGCTGGCCGCGGCCTGGCATCTGGCGCGCACGCGCGACTTCGCGGGCACGGTGCACCTGATCTTTCAGCCGGCCGAAGAGATGGGCAAGGCCGGCGCACGCAGGATGATCGACGAAGGCCTGTTCGAGCGCTTCCCCTGCGATGCGGTCTTCGCCCTGCACAACTTCGCGCTGGACCGCGTGGGCAGCTTCGCGCTCAACCCGGGCGCGCTCATGGCCTCCAGCAACACCTTCCGCATCGTGCTGCATGGGCAGGGCACGCATGCCTCGCTGCCACACACGGGCATCGATCCGGTGGCCGCCACCATTGACCTGGCCCAGCAGCTGCAGACCCTGGTCGCGCGCCATGTGGATTCGCGCGAACGCGCGCTGCTGGCGGTCACGCAGATCCAGGGCTCGGACGCGCCCAACGTGATTCCCGACAGCGCCTGGGTGGGCGGCACGGTGCGCACCTTCTCCGTGGCGGCGCTGGACATCCTCGAAGCCGCCCTGCGCCGCCAGGCCGAGCATACGGCCCTGGCCCATGGCTGCAGGGCCGAGATCCATTTCCGGCGCGCCTCGCCGCCCCTGGTCAACCACGCGGCCGAGGCCGCCTTCGCCGCCGCCGTGATGCGCGAGATCGCGGGCGACGACGCCGTGGACACGCAGTTCCCCGGCGTGCTGGCGGCCGAGGACTTCGCCCACATGCTGCAGGCGCGGCCCGGCTGCTACGCCTTCATCGGCAACGGCCAGGGCGATCACCGACTGCCCGGCCATGGCGACGGCCCCTGCCTGATCCACAACCGCTCCTACGACTTCAACGACGACATCCTTGCCATCGGCGCCAGCTACTTCGTGCGGCTGGTGGAGCGGTGGCTTGCCGTCCCCCAGGAAACTTCCCCATGAAAACCCCTCACCCTTCTCCCGTCACCCGCCGCGTTCTGCTGGCAGCAGCCCTGGCCCTGGGACTGGCACCGGCCGTGCATGCCGAACGCGTGATCCGCATCGTCGTGCCCTTCGGCGCAGGCGCCACGCAGGACACGGTGGCACGCACCTTCAGCAATGAACTGGGCCAGGCCCTGGGCGCCACCGTGGTGGTGGAAAACCGGGCGGGCGCGGGTGGCAGCGTGGGCACGGCCCAGGTGGCCAAGTCCGCGCCGGACGGCAACACCCTGGTGCTGGCTGCGGCCAGCCACAACCTGGCCGGCCATCTGTACGCGAAGCTGCCCTATGACCCGCTCAAGGACTTCGTGGGCGTGTCCTTCCTGGGCCGCACGGGCTATGTGGTGGGCGTGCCGGCCGCCTCGGGCGTGCAGACCCTGGGCGAGCTGCTGCAGCGCGCCAGGGCCCAGCCGGGACAGCTCAACTATGCGTCGGCCGGCAATGGCAGCGCCTCGCACCTGGCCTCGGCCTCGCTGGCCGCGCAGGCGGGCATCAAGCTGCAGCACATCCCCATGAAATCCACGGGCGACGCCACGACCGAGCTGCTGGCCGGCCGCGTGCAACTGGTCACGGGCGCCACCATCGGCATGCTGGCCTTCCAGAAGGACCCGCGCGTCAAACTGCTGGCCTACTCGGGCCAGCAGCGCTCGCGCTTCCTGCCCGATCTGCCCACGGTGGCCGAGTCCGGCGTGCCCGGCTATGCCTTCGACTCCTGGCTGGGCCTGCTGGCACCGGCCGGCACGCCGCCCGCCGAAGTGGAGCGCATCAACACCGCCGTGCGCAAGGTGCTGGCCGAGCCCGTGGTCCAGGAGCGCCTGGCCCGCGTGGGCGTGGAAGCCGCCACCCTGCCGGCCGCCGAATTCCAGCGCCTGCTCAAGGACGACTGGGAAGCGTCCGGGCGCATCGTCAAGGCGGCCGACGTGCGCATCGAATAGTCACCCAGGCCAATAGTCACCCAGGCCGTCACAGCAGCTTGGTGCCGAGCGGCACCTCGCGGTCGGGCACGCACAGCGCGACCTCGCCGTTCTCGTTGTGGAATCCCGTGACCAGGCATTCCGAGCGCATGGGACCGATCTGCTTGCTGGGAAAGTTCAGCACGGCCACCACCTGGCGGCCTATCAGTTCCTCGGGCCGGTACAGCGCCGTGATCTGGGCGCTGGACTTGCGCAGGCCCAGCTCAGGGCCGAAATCGACCTGCAGCACATAGGCGGGGCGGCGCGCCTCCTTGAACACCTGGGCGTCCACGATGCGGCCCACGCGCAGCTCCACCTTGAGGAAGTCGTCAAAGCCAATGGTCTCGTGCAATGCGGATGAAGTAGTCATGCGGCCATGATGCCGCGCCGCCGGTGCCGGCTTTGTCGAGCAACGCTTGCAGTGCCAGGGCACACTGCCCGCCATGAAAAAGGCCGGCATCGCGTCCGATGCCGGCCTGGTGCGGGGCCCTCGACAGGCCCCGCAGCGGTTCGCGCCAGGATTACTTGGCGGCGACCACGCGCACCATTTCCAGGCACTTGTTCGAGTAGCCCCACTCGTTGTCGTACCAGGACACGACCTTCACGAAGGTCTTGTCCAGGGCGATGCCGGCTTCGGCATCGAACACCGAGGTGCAGGACTCGCCGCGGAAGTCCGTGGCCACGACCTTGTCTTCGGTGTAGCCCAGCACGCCCTTGAGCGCGCCTTGCGACTGGGCCTTCATTTCGGCGCAGATCTCTTCGTAGCTGGCTTCGCTGTTCAGCTCCACCGTCAGGTCCACCACCGACACGTCGGAGGTGGGCACGCGGAAGGACATGCCGGTCAGCTTCTTGTTGAGCTCGGGAATCACCACGCCCACGGCCTTGGCTGCGCCCGTGCTGGAGGGAATGATGTTTTCCAGGATGCCGCGGCCGCCGCGCCAGTCCTTGTTGCTGGGGCCGTCCACGGTCTTTTGCGTGGCGGTGGCAGCGTGCACGGTGGTCATCAGGCCGCGCTTGATGCCCCACTTGTCGTTGAGCACCTTGGCCACGGGAGCCAGGCAGTTGGTGGTGCAGGAAGCGTTGGAGATCACGTCCTGGCCGGCGTAGGTCTTGCAGTTCACGCCGAAGACGAACATCGGGGTGCTGTCCTTGGAAGGCGCGGACATGATGACCTTCTTGGCGCCGGCAGCCAGGTGCTTGCGTGCGGTCTCGTCGGTCAGGAACAGGCCGGTGGCCTCGATCACGATGTCGGCGCCGACTTCGTTCCACTTCAGGTTGGCGGGGTCGCGCTCCTGCGTCAGGCGGATGGTCTTGCCGTTGACGATCAGGTTGGAGCCCTCCACCGAGACCTCGCCCTTGAAACGGCCGTGCACGCTGTCGTACTTGAGCATGTAGGCCAGGTAGTCGGGCTCGAGCAGGTCGTTGATGCCCACGACTTCGATGTCGCTGAAGTTCTGCACGGCAGCGCGGAACACCATGCGGCCGATGCGGCCGAAGCCGTTGATACCGATCTTGATCGTCATATTTGCCTCTTGGATTGACGGATTGCGAAAAACGGAAAAACTGAAACGGTGAGGGCCAGGCCGGGCCTGGCGGGCGGCAAAAAGGGGCCACAGGCCCCTTCTCGCAGCTTTACTTGCCGGCGCGCTGCAGCGCAGCCTGCACGGTGTCGGCCACGTTCTCGGCCGTGAAGCCGAAGTGCTTGAACAGCACGGGCGCTGGGGCCGATTCACCGTAGGTGTCGATGCCGACGACGGCGGCGCAGCCGTACTTCCACCAGAAGTCGGTCACGCCCATTTCCACGGCGATGCGCGGCAGGTTGGCCGGCAGCACCTGGCTCTTGTACTTGGCGTCCTGCTTGTCGAAGGTGGTGGTGCTGGGCATGGAGACCACGCGCACGGCGACCTTGCGCTCGGCCAGTAGCTTCTGGGCTGCCAGGGCCAGCTGCACTTCGGAGCCGGTGGCGATGATGACGGCCTGGGCCTTCTTGTTCAGGCCGACGGCCTTGGGCTCGGACAGCACATAGGCGCCGCAGGCGATGTCGTCCAGCGCGTCTTCGGTCTTGGCTGCGTAGGCCAGGTTCTGGCGCGACAGCAGCAGGGCCGTGGGCTTGTTCTTCTGGCTCAGGGCCACGGTCCAGGCGACGGCGGTTTCCGTGGTGTCTGCAGGGCGCCAGACATCCAGGCCCGGGATCAGGCGCAGCGAGGCGGCGTGCTCGATGGACTGGTGGGTGGGGCCGTCTTCGCCCAGGCCGATGGAGTCGTGCGTGAAGACGTGGACCACGCGCTGCTTCATCAGCGCGGCCATGCGGATGGCGTTGCGGCTGTAGTCGCTGAAGGTCAGGAAGGTGCCTGCGTAGGGGATGTAGCCGCCATGCAGGGCGATGCCGTTCATGATGGCCGCCATGCCGAACTCGCGCACACCGTAGTTGATGTGGCGGCCGATCTTGCCGTCTTCGGTCAGGACCACGGCACCCTTGTCGTCCACGCGCAGCGAAGGCGTGCTCTTGGTGTTGGTCAGGTTGGAGCCGGTCAGGTCGGCCGAGCCGCCCAGCAGTTCGGGCAGGGCTGCGGTCAGGCCTTCCAGGGCCAGCTGGCTGGCCTTGCGGCTGGCCACGGTGGCGCCTGCGTCATGCGCGTCGGAGGCGATCTGCGCGGCGATCTCGCCGAAGTTGGCAGGCAGGTCGCCGGCCATGCGGCGCGTGAAGTCGGCAGCCAGTTCGGGGAAGGCCTTGGCGTAGGCGGCGAACTTCTTGTTCCAGGCCGCTTCGGCCTTGGCGCCGGCGGCCTTGGCATCCCAGTCGCCGTAGACGCTGGCGGGGATGTCGAAGGGGCCGTGCTCCCAGCCCAGGGCCGCGCGGGTCAGCGCGATTTCCTCGGCGCCCAGGGGCTCGCCGTGGGCCTTGGCCGTGTCCTGGCGGTTGGGCGAGCCCTTGCCGATGCTGGTCTTGCAGCAGATCAGCGTGGGCTTGGAGCTGTTCTTCTTGGCAGCGGCGATGGCGGCATCGAGGGCCTGGACGTTGTGGCCGTCCACGTCGCGGATCACGTTCCAGCCATAGGCTTCGAAGCGGGCGGGCGTGTTGTCGATGAACCAGGGGGCGACCTTGCCGTCGATGGAGATGCCGTTGTCGTCGTACAGCGCCACCAGCTTGCCCAGCTTCCAGGCGCCGGCCAGGGCCGCGGCCTCGTGGCTGATGCCTTCCATCAGGCAGCCGTCACCCAGGAACACGTAGGTGTGGTGGTCGACGATGGCGTGGCCGGGACGGTTGAATTCGGCAGCCAGCAGCTTTTCTGCCAGCGCGAAGCCCACGGCATTGGTGATGCCCTGGCCCAGCGGGCCGGTGGTGGTTTCCACGCCGGGGGTGATGCCCACTTCGGGGTGGCCGGCCGTCTTGCTGTGCAGCTGGCGGAAGTTCTTGAGCTCGTCGATCGGCAGCGCGTAGCCCGTGAGGTGCAGCAGCGCGTAGATCAGCATGGAGCCATGGCCGTTGGACAGGATGAAGCGGTCACGGTCAGCCCATTGCGGGTTGACGGGGTTGTGCTTGAGGTGACGGCTCCACAGTGCCACGGCCATGTCGGCCATGCCCATGGGGGCGCCGGGGTGGCCGGAGTTGGCTTGTTGAACGGCATCCATTGCGAGTGCGCGGATCGCATTCGCCATTTGTTGAGTGTTGGCCATCAGGGCGCTCCGTGAAGGAGGGGGTAATCAGAATAAGCCGGCCATTTTAAAGGACTGGGGTTTTCGGCTCCCGGGCGCGGGGCAATGGCCGCTGGCAATGGTCTACAGTTGCCCTCCATGACCGCCCAGCCCATCCCGCCGTTCCCCGCCGCCAAGGCGCTTTCCCTCACCGAACAGCCGCCTGCCATGCTGCTGGCCGCAGGCCGTGGCGAGCGCATGCGGCCGCTGACCGACACCACCCCCAAGCCCCTGCTGCAGGTGCAGGGCCAGCCGCTGCTGCAGCACCACATGCAGGCGCTGGCCCGGGCGGGCGTGCGCCGCGCGGTGGTCAACACGGGCTGGCTGGGCGCGCAGATTCCGGCGCGATTCGGCCCCCAATTCGTGCCTGACAACGGGGGCGAGCCGCTGCAACTGGCCTATTCCCCCGAGCCCGAGCAGGCGCTGGAGACCGCCGGCGGCATTGCGCGCGCGCTGCCGCTGCTGGGCGAGGTGTTCTGGCTGGCGGCCGGCGACGTCTACGCGCCCGACTTCGATTTTCCGTTCGAGGCGGCCCGCGAATTTGCCGCCAGCGGCCGCCTGGCCCATCTGTGGCTGGTGCCCAACCCCGAGCACCATACGCGTGGCGACTTCGGCGTGGACGAACTGGGCCTGGCCTGCGACTGGCCCGAGGGCGATGCCCGCCCGCGCCAGACCTACGGCACCATTGCGCTGCTGCGCGCCGAGCTGTTTGCCGCGCCCTGGTGCGACATCCCGCCCGGCAACCCCGAGGGATGGCGCGTGCCGCTGGTATTGCTGCTGCGCCGCGCCATGGCGGCCGGCCAGGTGGGGGCCAGCCTGTACACGGGCCGCTGGACCGACGTGGGCACGCCCGAGCGGCTGGAACGCCTCAACGCGCCGGGCTGAGACACCGTGCGTCGGTGAGTGCGGCCTGGCGATCGGCGGCTTGGCGCCCTGCCCCCTGCACCTGCAGGCAGCGGCTCGCGCTTCGTGATAGCTTCGCCGGTTCGGCGCAGCGGCGCGCCAGAAAGCCTTTCGATGAGCGTGATCCAGTATGTGATGTTCCTGGCCCTGGTGGCCTGGCGACGTTTTGCCAGAACCTGACGGGCTTTGCCTTCGGGCTGATCTTCGTGGGCGTGGCCGGTGCCACGCACCTGATGGGCATTGGCGATGCGGCCAACGTGGCCTGCCTGCTGTCCGTGGTCAACGGCGTGGCCTACCTGCGCGCCCACCGCCAGGTGCCGCAGTGGTCCCTGCTCAAGCCCATGCTGATCAGCAGCGTCATCGGCGTGATCGGCGGCGTGCTGCTGCTGCAGTGGCTCAGCGGCAATGCGCTGAGCGGGCTGCGCATGCTGCTGGGCCTGGCCATCGTGGCCTGCGCGCTGTTGCTGTTGCTGCAAAAGCAGGTCAACGCGCAGGTGTCGGGACCGGTGTCGCTGTGGGTGGCCGGTGTGGCATCGGGGGTGCTGGGCGGGCTGTTTGCCACGCCGGGCCCGCCCATGGTCTACCACCTGTACCGCCAGCCGCTGGACCGCCTGGTGGTGCGCCAGTGCCTGTTTGCCATGTTCCTCACCTGCGCGCTGCTGCGCCTGGTGATGGTGGCCTGGGAGGGCGAGATCACCGCCAGCGTGCTGCTGGCGGCGGCCCTGGCCTTTCCCGTGGTGACGGTGGTGACCTGGCTGCACATGCGCCATCCGCCCGCCCTGCCCAAGCGGCTGGTCGAATGGATGGTCTGCCTGCTGCTGGTGCTGTCGGGCACCAGCCTGCTGGTGTCGGGCTGGAACGCCAGCCACCCCCAGCCCGTGGTGCCCGATGACGAGATGGCCATGGCCGTACCCCAGCGGTCCCAGGCTGCGGCCCCCGCGCCGCGCTGACAACAAAAAAGCCCGCCGGGCGGACCGGCGGGCTTTCTTTGAAGGGGAAGGAACCGATCAGTTCACGACCTGCTGCAGCGAACCGGCAGCGTACTTGGCGGCCATCTGCTCCAGCGTGTAGCCCTTGATCTTGGCGCCCTGGCCTTCGCAGCCGAACTCGATGTAGCGGGCCTTGCAGATCTGCTTGGCGGCTTCGCGGGCAGGCTTGAGCCATTCGCGGGCGTCGAACTTCTCGGGGTTCTCGGCCAGGAACTTGCGCACGGCGCCGGTCATCGCCAGGCGGATGTCGGTGTCGATGTTGATCTTGCGCACGCCGTGCTTGATGGCTTCCTGGATTTCCTCGACGGGCACGCCGTAGGTTTCCTTCATGGCGCCGCCGTACTGGCGGATGATTTCCAGCAGTTCCTGGGGCACGGAGGAGGAACCGTGCATGACCAGGTGGGTGTTGGGCAGGCGGGCGTGGATTTCCTTGACGCGCTGGATGGACAGGATGTCGCCCGTGGGCTTGCGCGTGAACTTGTAGGCGCCGTGGCTGGTGCCGATGGCAATGGCCAACGCGTCCAGCTGCGTGGCCTTGACGAACTGGGCCGCTTCCTCGGGGTCGGTCAGCAGGGCCGAGTGGTCGAGCACGCCTTCGGCGCCCACGCCGTCTTCCTCGCCAGCCATGCCGGTTTCCAGCGAACCCAGGCAGCCGAGCTCACCTTCGACGGTGGCGCCCAGCTTGTGGGCCATTTCCACGACCTTGCGGGTCACGTCCACGTTGTATTCGAAGGAGGAAGGCGTCTTGCCGTCTTCCATCAGCGAGCCGTCCATCATCACCGAGCCGAAGCCCAGGTTCAGCGCGCCCTGGCAGATGGCGGGCGAGGTGCCGTGGTCCTGGTGCATGACCAGGGGGATGTGGGGATACTGCTCGGCAGCGGCCTGGATCAGGTGCTTGATGAAGGGCTCGCCGGCGTACTTGCGGGCGCCTGCGCTGGCCTGCAGGATGACGGGCGCGCCCACTTCGTCAGCGGCCGACATCACGGCTTGCACCTGCTCCAGGTTGTTGACGTTGAAGGCGGGAAGACCGTAGCCGTTTTCGGCAGCGTGGTCCAGCAGTTCGCGCATCGAAACGAGAGGCATGTGTAGGGTCCGTATCAAGTTGTTGAGAGGGGGATGCCCCTGCCGCATGGCAGCCGCCGCTGCGTCATGGGTGCGCTGCGGGGCCACGGCCGGGGGATCGCGGCAGTAACCGCTTGGTAACTGGCGATTTTAACCAGCTGCCGCCAACCCTGTCCCGGGCATTCCCATGCGGTAGCAGGTCGTGAAGCCTTCGGGCGGCGCGGCCTCGCCAAAGCTTCCCTGGTGGGCGCGCAGCACGCGCGCCACGATCTCGTGGCCCAGGTGCAGGCTGTCCACGGGCGCTGCCGCGCGCTCTGCGCCGTCACGGCGGCCGTCGTCGCAGACCTGCAGCCAGACCTCGCCATCCGGCCCCTGCCCGGCCTGCACTTCGATCTGCGTGCCGTGCGGCGTGTGCTTAAGGGCGTTTTCCACCAGATTGCGCAGCGCCAGCTCCAGCAGCACGGCATTGCCCATCACGCCCAGTGCCTCAGGCGCCTGCACGGACAGGCTGCAGTCGCGCTGCCATGCCGCCTGCGCATGGGCGGCCACCACCTGCCGGGCCAGCGCGGCCAGGTCCACGGGCACGGGCGGCTCGGCCAGCATGGCGCGGCCGGCGCGCGCCAGCGCCAGCAGCTGGTTGAGCACATGGCCGGCGTGCAGCGCGTCCCGGCCTATCTGCGCCAGCGCCTGGCGTTGGGCCGGGGCGTCCATGGCACCAGCCGGCGCATCGCCCAGGGCCCGCGCCTGCAAGGCGATGGAGGCCAGCGGCGTGCGCAGTTCATGGGCCACTTCGTTGGCCAGGCTGCGCTCTCGCTCCAGCGCCTCCTGCTGGCGGTCCAGCAAGGTGTTGATGGAGTTCACCACGGGCATGAATTCCCGCAGCGCGTGGCGGTGCGAGACGCGCTCGGCCTGGGCCAGGTCCAGGCGCTCCACCTCGCGCGAGAGTTCGTTGAGCGGCCGCATGCCCCGGCGAATGGCCAGCCCCAGCGCCAGCGCCACCACGGGCAGCAGCCACAGGCCGGGCTCGACCATCTGGCCCGCAATGTCGTCGGCCAGTTCGTCGCGCTCCTGCAGCTCGATCATCACGCTGACCTTGCGCGCATGGTCGCGGCTCCACTGGGTGAAGCTGCGCCAGGCGCGGCGCTCCGGGCCCAGGCGCAGCGTGGCAAAGCCCTGCTCGGTGTCGAAGGAGGGCTCGGGCGCATCGCCCGTGCGCGAGATGAGCCGGCCCGAGCCATCCCACAGGGCCACGCTCAGCGACTGCTGGTAGTCGTGGGCCATGAGGCCCGGCGGCTCGTGCACGGGCGTGGCCTCGCCGTGGTCCACCGCGCCATCCACGTGGAGGTTGAGCACCAGTGCGGCCACACCGGCCAGGTGGCCGTCGGTGAGCTCGTCGGCCTCGTGCACGCCGGTCTGGTAGCCCAGCGCCACGAAGCTGGCCCAGACCACGACCAGCGCGCCCAGCATCCAGGCCATCAGATGCCAGATCAGCGAGGGGCGGCGGTCCGGCGCGGTGCTCATGTGTTCTCCACGGGCAGGAAATAGCCCACGCCACGCATGGTGACGATGCTGGCATTGCCCAGCTTCTTGCGCAGGTGGTGGATGTGGACTTCGACGGCATTGCTTTCCACGGCCGTGCCCCAGCTGTAGAGGTGCTCTTCGATCTGCTGGCGCGAGAGCACGCGCCCGCGCGCCTGCAGCAGCACCCAGAGCACGGAGAACTCGCGCGGCGACATCTCCACCAGCTTTCCGTCGCGGCGCACGGTGCGCGCGGCCGGGTCGACCTCCAGCTCGCCATGACGGATCACGGGTGCCGCCTGCCCGCCTGCGCGGCGCAGCATGGCGCGCAGCCGCGCCTCCAGCTCGTCGATGTCGAAGGGCTTGACCAGGTAATCGTCGGCACCCAGGTCCAGCCCGGCGATGCGCTCGCGCACCTGGTCGCGCGCGGTCAGGATGAGCACGGGCGTGTTGGGGTCCGGCAGGGCCTGGCTGTCGCCACCCGGGCGGCGCGGGCCCCGCAGGCGGCGCAGGATTTCGCTGCCGTCGCCATCGGGCAGGCCCAGGTCCAGCAGCACGGCATCGAAGCGCTCCATCTCCAGCGCATGCCAGGCCTCGGCCACGGTGGTGCAGACATCGACCGCGTAGCGGCGCTGTTGCAGATTGGCCTGCAGGCCTGCGGCAATGCCCGCGTTGTCTTCGACGACCAGTATTCGCATGCGCGCATTGTGCAATGACCGCTGCCGGCTGCGGTGCCAGACGATGGCCGCACGCCGAGGCATGCGTTAAGACGGGTTTAAGCCGCGCTTCTCATGCTGCCGGCCATGCCGACACCTGAACCCCGAGATTTCTCCGCAGCCCCCGCGCAGGGCCCCTCCTTCAAAAGCACCCTGCTGTGGACCCTGGCGGCGCTGGCCGTGGTCCTGGCCTGGGATGCCAGCGCCCTGGACCTGGCCATGGCCCGCTGGTTTGGCGACGCCGATGGCTTTGCGCTGCGTTCGGACTGGTTCTTCGTGAACATCGCCCACGAAAGCGCACGCCGCCTGGCCTGGCTGGTGGTGCTGGGCCTGACGCTGTGCGTCTGGCGGCCCGTGGGCCCGCTGCGCCTGCTGCCCCATGGGCGGCGCGTGCAGCTGGTGGCGGGCATCTTGCTGTCGCTGGCCCTGATCTCGCTGCTCAAGTACACCAGCGCGACCAGCTGCCCTTGGGACCTGGCCGAGTTCGGCGGCGTGGCGCGCCATGTCTCGCACTGGTCGCTGGGCCTGGCCGATGGCGGCCCGGGCCGCTGCTTTCCCGCAGGCCATGCCTCGGCGGGCTTTGCCTTTCTGGCCGGCTATTTCGCGCTGCGCCGCCATGCACCGCGCGCAGCCTGGATCTGGCTGGCCGTCTCGCTGGCCGCAGGCCTGTCGATGGGCCTGGCCCAGCAGGTGCGCGGCGCCCATTTCATGAGCCACACGCTGTGGACCGGCTGGCTGTGCTGGACGGCGGGCTGGCTCTTCGACCTGGCGGTCACGCGTACGCTGCGCACCCGGGACAGCGCGCCTGACTCCCTGTGGCCCGCCGCCAGCCTTCCGCCTTCCGCACCCTGATCGAGCATTGCCATGCTGCCCCTGGACCCCGCCCTGTTCACGCTGCTGAACGCCAACGCGCAAACGCCCGCCATCTCGATCGAGGCGGCGCGCGCCATCTCGTCCTGGCTTCCCTCGCTGTGCGCCCTTCCTGTGATGGCCGGGCTGCTGCGCGGCTCGCCCGCCCTGCGCCGCACCCTGGTGCTGGCCCTGCTGTCCATGCTGGCCGCCTGGGCCGTGGCGCGGCTGATCCGCTGGGGCTTTCCGGCGCCGCGTCCTGCCCAGCTGGGCATGGGCGTGCAATGGGTGGAACACGCGCTGCGGTCCAGCTTCCCGAGCATGCACGCCACGGGCGCCTTTGCCCTGGCCCAGGCGCTAACCCTGGGCTGCACGCGCCACCGTCGCTGGGTCATGGTGTCAGCCTGGTCGCTGGCCCTGGGCATGGCCTGGAGCCGCGTGCACCTGGGCGTGCACTTCCCGTCCGATGTGGTCGGCGGTGCCATCGTGGGCATCTGCAGCGCCACCCTGGTCTGGCATGCCGCGCTGTGGCGCCGCCTTGCCGTCATGCCCAACCTGCTGCCCTACAACGCACGAACCCACTCAGGCAGGCCCCAATAGACCATGGCGAAGGCATAGCGCACCGCACATAAAACTGGCGCTCCCCAAAACGAGGGGCACCGAGCAAGGGCCGCCCCGCCGCGAGGGTGTCGTCCCCCCCGCGTAGCGAGAGGGGGAAGGCGCGAAGCGCCTCAGGGGGTTAGTTCACACGACATATCTTCAGCATGTTGGTGCCACCGGGCTGGCCCATGGGCTCGCCGCAAGTGATGGCGTAGACATCGCCGCTTTGCACGATGTTGCGCGCGCGCAGATGGCCTTCGGCCTGGTCCAGCGCGGTGTCGCGGTCGGCGCTGGTGTCCATGAGCAGGGGGCGCACATTGCGGTACATGGCCATCTTGCGCTGCGTGGAGATCTTGGGCGTGAGCGCGTAGATGGGGATGTGGATGCGGTGGCGGCTCATCCACAGCGCGGTGGAGCCGCTGTCCGTCATGGCGACGATGGCCTTGGCACCCAGGTGGTGGGCCGTGAACAGCGCGCCGATGGCGATCGACTGGTCGATGCGCGAGAACTGGCGGCCGGTGAACTCGGCATCGCTGTCCGGATCTTCGGCGGCTTCTGCGGCGGCGCAGATCTTGGCCATTTCCTGCACGGTCTCCAGCGGGTACTTGCCGGCGGCGGTCTCGGCGCTGAGCATGACGGCGTCCGTGCCGTCCAGCACGGCGTTGGCCACGTCGCTGACCTCGGCGCGCGTGGGCACGGGGTTGGTGATCATGCTCTCCATCATCTGCGTGGCGGTGATCACGAACTTGTCCATGTCGCGCGCCATGCGGATCATCTTCTTTTGCAGCGCGGGCACGGCCGCGTTGCCCACTTCCACGGCCAGATCGCCACGGGCGACCATGATGCCGTCGGAGACATGCAGGATCTCTTCCAGGCGCGGAATGGCCTCGGCGCGCTCGATCTTGGCGATCAGGCCGGGCTTGTGGCCGTACTGGGCCGCAGCCACGTTGCACAGCTGGCGCGCCATCTCCATGTCGGTGGCGTTCTTGGGAAAGCTCACGGCCACGTAGTCGGCCTGGAAGCTCATGGCGGTCTTGATGTCCTCCATGTCCTTGGCCGTCAGCGCCGGGGCCGTCAGGCCGCCGCCCTGCTTGTTGATGCCCTTGTTGTTGGACAGCTCGCCGCCCAGCTTGACGGTGGTGTGCACCTCGTCGCCGCGCACATGGTCCACGGTGAGCACGATCAGGCCGTCGTTGAGCAGCAGCACATCGCCGGGCTTCACGTCGCGCGGCAGCTCCTTGTAGTCAAGGCCCACGCCGCCCAGGTCGCCGGGCGCGGTGCGCGATGCGTCGAGCACGAAGCGCGCGCCGGGCTCCAGCATGACCTTGCCTTCGGCGAACTTGCCGACGCGGATCTTGGGGCCCTGCAGGTCGGCCATGATGGCCACCTCGCGGCCTGCGCGCTGGGCCGCCTCGCGCACCATGGTGGCGCGGTCGATGTGGTCCTGCGCCTTGCCGTGGCTGAAATTCAGGCGCACCACGTTGACGCCTTCACGCACCATCTGTTCCAGCAGTTGCGGGTCGCTGGAAGCGGGGCCCAGGGTGGCGACGATCTTGGTGGCACGGCGGACTTGCATGGAATGTCTCTCGCTCAGGGTTTGTAATCGGGTTTCAATTCTCACACGAATGCGGTTACATGAAGGCAACATTCCGGCATGTGGCCAGGGGCTGAAAGCCAGGCCCCAGGCACCCCGCAGATCGCGCAGGCGCGGCACGCAGCGCATCGCAAAGCACTGTGGCGCCTGGCCTTTGCCGCTATGGGTTTTGATGCTGCAGCGCAGCATCGCCGGCGCAGGCACGCCGCCATGCCTGCCGCCTGTGAAAGCAGTTTTGCCCGGGACGTTCGCAATGCCTGCCGCCCGCGTGTCGAACCCGCGACAGCCTCGCGCCCCTCCTGGCGTTTGAATGCCCTGCGCGCCTTGTTCGACAAACCAACGACAGGAGACAGACATGGGACATGCCCACGACCATGGACACACGCACGACGACGCCCCGCTGATGGAGGATCTGCTCAGGAACGCCCCCAGCAACTGGGGCCGCTGGGGACCCGACGACGAGGTCGGGGCGCTGAACTTCCTCACGCCCGCCGAGGTGCTGCGCGGCGTGTCCCACATCCGCTCGGGCGAGACCTTCACGCTGCAGCGCCTGATCGGCGACCCGCGCGGCGATCCGGTCTGGCCCGGCCGCACACCGGCCGAGCGCACCATGGTGTTTGACGAGTCCAGCTGGGACGGCCCCGATGCACCCCGGTTCCCCGGCGGCCTGCACTATGCCGATGACAAGCTGGACGCCTTCCTGCAGGGATCGACCCAGTACGACGCGCTGGGCCATGTCTGGTACGGCGGGCGCATCTGGAATGGCTATGACGCACGCACCACCATCGGCGGGCTGGACAAGGCCAGCGTGGAGGCGCTGGGCGCGCGCGGCATCGTGGGGCGCGGCGTGCTGCTGGACATGGCGCGCCACCGCGGCAAGGCAGCGCTGGAGCGTGCCGAGACCTTCACGCACGAAGACCTGATGGCCTGCGCCAAGGCCCAGGGACACACCATAGAAAAGCACGACATCCTGATCGTGCGCACCAATTTCCTGTCGGGCTTCTACGAAGACCAGGCGAGCTTCTACAACGACTTCTGCGAGCCCGGCCTGACCTACTCGCCCGAACTCGTGGACTGGTTCCATGCGATGGAGATCCCCAACCTGGTCACCGACACCATCGCCAACGAAGTCACCATGGACCCCGTGCACGGCGTGGCCCTGCCGCTGCACTGCGCGCTGATGCGCAACCTGGGCGTGACGCTGACCGAGATCTGCGACCTGGAGGCCCTGGCAGACAGCTGCGCGCACGACGGCCGCTACACCTTTCTGTACGTGGCCGCGCCGCTGAAGATCCACCGCGCCACGGGCTCGCCCGTCAATCCCGTGGTGATCAAATGAGCGCAGCCCCATCGCACGACAGGCCCTGGCTGGGCCTTTACGCGCCGGGCCAGCCGGCCGAGATGCGGCCGCAGTTCAGCAGCATGCTCGACCTGTTCGAAGCCTCGCTGGCTGCGGCACCCGGCTGCGCCATCGTGCGCTACTTCGACGGCGGACTGAACCTGCGCGAACTCGACCAGGCCGCCAGCGCGCTGGCCCATGCGCTGCAGGCGCGGGGCTTTGCGGCCGGCGACCGGCTGGCCCTCTATACGCAGAACAATCCGGCCTTCGTCATCGGCTTGGTGGCGGCCTGGAAGCTGGGCGGCATCGCCGTGCCGGTCAATCCCATGAACCGGCAGCGCGAGCTGCACTACATCCTGCACAACGCGGGCGCCCAGGCCCTGCTGTGCCTGGACCAGCTGTACCTGGACGTGGCCCGCCAAGTGCATGCGGCCGGCGGCCTGCCGCTGGCCACCGTGGTCACCACATCGGCGCTGGACTGGCAGACGCGCGGCGATGCGCGCGTGCTCGGCGACGGTCCGCGCCTGCCCGTGGCCGATGGCACGCTGGACCTGCTTGCGCTGGTGCAGGCCGGCGGCCAGCCCGCGCCGCTGGCGCGCCGGCCCGCGGCGGGCGATACGGCCGTGATCACCTACACATCGGGCACCACGGGCCAGCCCAAGGGCGCCATGAACACGCATGGCAACCTGGCCTTCAACGCCCAGACCTACCGCGACTGGATAGGCATCACGGCGGACGACAGCGTGCTGGGCCTGGCGCCGCTGTTCCACATCACCGGCCTGGTCGGCCATGTGGCCCTGGCCCTGCTGGTGCCCTGCCCGCTGGTGCTCAGCCACCGCTTCCATCCCGAGACCATGCTCGAATCCATGCGCGAGCACCGACCCAGCTTCACCATCGGCGCCATCACCGCCTTCGTGGCGCTGATGAACCACCCGGGCGTCTCGCGCGAAGATTTCCGCAGCTTCAAGGCCTTGTACTCGGGCGGCGCGCCCATTGCGCCGGCCGTGATCCAGGCCTTCGAGCAGCTGTCGGGCCTGGTCATCCACAACGCCTTCGGCATGACCGAGACCTGCTCGCCCACGCACTTCGTGCCGCTGGGCGCGCGGGCGCCGGTGGACCCGGCATCGGGTGCGCTGTCCATCGGCGTGCCGGTCTATGGCACGGTGGTGCGCATCATCGACGACCAGCACCGCGAGGCCGCGCCGGGCGAGATCGGCGAGATCGTCTCGGCCGGCCCGCAGATCATGTCCGGCTACTGGAACCTGCCCGAAGCCACGGCCGACGCCATGTTCGAGGGCGGACTGCGCACGGGCGACGTGGGCTTCATGGACGAGCGCGGCTGGTTCTACCTGGTGGACCGCAAGAAGGACATGATCAACGCCGCCGGCTACAAGGTCTGGCCGCGCGAAGTCGAGGACGTGCTCTACACCCACCCCGCCGTGCGCGAGGCCGCCGTCATCGGCGTGCCAGACGACTACCGGGGCGAGACCGTCAAGGCCGTGGTCTCGCTGAAAGCGGGCCGGCAGGCCGCGCCCGAGGAACTCATCGCCCATTGCAAGGCACACATGGCCGCCTACAAGGTGCCGCGCATCGTCGAGCTGCGCGAGGAACTGCCCAAGACAGTGACCGGAAAGATTCTGCGCAGGCAGCTGCGCTGAGTCCTCCTGCATCGCTCTGCAAAATCAGACGGGGCCGCATTGACCCGGCAGGCGGCCCCTCTCTAGCATCGCCTGTTCATATCTGCGCCCCCCCGGGTTCGCAGGCAGCAGCCAGAACATCCGGTGCCCCTTGGTTTCGCATGCTCAGCCAACCCGTCCACCGCTTTGCCATGCCACCAGAAAATCCAACATGCTCGACCGGCGACATTTTGTTCTGAGCGCCCTCGCCTCCTCGGCGCTGACCGCCTGCAGCGGCGGCGCACCCGCCAACCGCTACCTCCAGACACCCCTGCTCGCCAGCCATGCCGGCTACGGCGCGCTCTTCACGGAACCCGACTTCGTCAACGGCTGGGGCATTGCCATCCGCCCGGCCGGCGCAGGCGGCCATTTCTGGATTGGCGGCGGTGGCACTTCCTGGCAATACCTGGGTGACGTCTCGCGCTCGTCCGAGCCAAGCCTGCGCACACTGCGCCAGGACGGCCTTCGCAAGGTGGCCGTGCCCCAGTCGGACTCCCGGATCGACGACGGCAGCGCAGGCAAGGTCACTGGCGTGGTCTACCACGGCGCGCCCCTGGAATCCCACCTGTTCCGCGTGCGCAGCCAGCCCGCAGGCGGGCGCCTGCTCGACGGCGCGGCGCGCTTCGTCTTCGTGACCGACAGCGGCAGCGTCAGCGCCTGGACCGAGCGCGACGCCGAGACGGGCGCCATCGTGCGCGTGGACGGCCCAGCCGTCGAGGTCTTCGATGGCACGGGCCGAGGCATGGCCTTCTTCGGCGCGGCCCTGCATACGGGCCGCTGGGACCGTCTGTGGCTGGCCGATTTCGGCGACCAGCCTCAGATCCGCACACTGGACGCGCAGTGGCAGCTCACCCCCACCCAGGGCTTCGTCAACCCCTTCGCCAGCGGCCCTGCCGGCGTTGCCAGACCTGGCGATCCCGTGCCGTTCAACATCCAGGTTGTCAACGACGGCTCAAGAGACCGCGTCTTCGTGCTCTACGCCATGAGCCAGCCCGACCCCGAGGACGCCAGCGCCTTCTTCGCGGGTGAGGAAGATGCCATGGATGCAGAGCGCGAGGCTGCAACCGGCAACCGCCCCGCGCGCGGCAAGCTGGCCGAGTTCGATCTGGACGGCCGCCTGCAGCGGATCTATTCAGACGATGGCAGGCTCAACGCGCCCTGGGGCGTGGCCATCGCACCGCCCGACTTCGGGCCGCTATCGGGCCGGTTGCTGGTGGGCAACTTCGGCGGCGCGGGCCGCATCTGCGCCTTTGACCTGGACAGCGGCAGCTACGTGGACGAACTGCGCGATGGCCAGGATCGCCCGGTCGCCATACCCGGCCTGTGGGCGCTGCAGTTCGGCAACGGTGTGGCCCTGGGCGACAGCAATGCCCTGTACTTCGCGGCCGGCCCCAAGGATGAGACCGAAGGCTTGTTCGGCTCGCTGAGGTTTGGCTAGAGTCACACCAGCCCGTGCGAGAGCAGATAGGTGATCGCATGGGCCACCATGGCCGCCTCCAGGCCATAGCGCCAGAACAGGAAGCCGCCCACGGCGCCGTGGACGATTTCGAACAGCAGCAGCTGCAGCACCAGCGCGTCCGACAGGCCGCCCCAGGTACCCCAGGCCAGCGCCAGCTGCAGCAAGCCCCAGAGCAGGGCCGACAGCATCACCGACCACCAGCCCAGCATCCAGCCCGGGCGGCGATCGGTGCGCCCGCTCAGCCGCCACAGCAGCCACATCACCAGCGTCATGCCGCCCAGGCGCATCACCAGCTCGGCCGTGATGCCCGCGTACAGGATCTTGGCGCCCAGCGGCATGGCGTAGACGGGGTCGATCAGGGTCAGGTCGTCGGGCCAGGCCAGGGCCAGGGTCACCAGCCAGGCCGCGCCGACCACGCCGCCGGCCAGCCCCGGCAACGTGAGGTAGCGCACGGCGCGCTGGGGCGAACGCCCGGCCACCCAGGTGGTCAGCAGCGGTGCGGACAGGCCCAGCCTTGGCCCCAGCCACACCCCGACGCCCACGGGCAGGGCCAGCAGCGCGGCCATCACGCCAATGCCGGCGAGCGGCGTGGCCAGCGGCTCCACAGGCAGGCCCAGCAGGCGCATCCAGTCGGGCAGCACGAACCAGGCCATGGCCGCCACGCCGGGCAGGCCCAGCAGCCAGAGCACCGTGAAGATGCGCCAACTCAGCCGTGGCAACGCGGGCGGGACATAGGCCGATGGGGCGGGCATGAGGGTGGACACGGGGCCGGTGGTGGGCAGGCTGGCGTTGTCAGTCACGCATCAAGGCTTCTATCTCGTCGGGCTCCACGGGCACGCCGCGCGTGATCAGCTCGCAGCCCGTCTCGGTGACGATGGCATCGTCCTCGATGCGGATGCCGATGTTGTGGAACTGCTCGGGCACGCCGGCCGCAGGGCGCACGTAGATGCCCGGCTCGATGGTGGTGCACATTCCCGGGCGCAGGATGCGGCTGGGGCGGTTGGTGATGGTCTCGCCCGACAGCGGGTCCTTGCGCTCGTGCGACTGACCCAGCTCCGAAGGCTCCACATAGCTGCCGCAGTCGTGCACGTCCATGCCCAGCCAGTGGCCCGTGCGGTGCATGTAGAACTGGAAGAAGGCGCGCTGCTCGATCACGTCCTGGGCGTTGCCATAGACCTTTCTGTCCAGCAGGCCCAGGTCCAGCATGCCCTGCGCCAGCACGGCCACGGTGGCGTCGTGCGGATCGTTGAAACGCGCGCCGGCCCGCGTGGCCGCCACGGCGGCCTTCTGGCTGTCCAGCACCAGCTCGTAGAGCGCGCGCTGCGGGCCGGTGAAGCGGCCATCGGCGGGGAAGGTGCGCGTGATGTCGCTGGCGTAGCCGTCGAGCTCGCAGCCCGCGTCGATCAGCACCAGCTCGCCCGCATGCACGGGCGCCTTGTCGGCCTGGTAGTGCAGCACGCAGGCGTTGGCGCCGGCCGCCACGATGGAGCCGTAGGCCACGTACTGCGAGCCCTGCTGGCGGAATTCATGCAGCAGTTCGGCGTCGAGGTGGTATTCGCGCACCTCCTGGCCTGCGCGCAGCATGCGTGCCGAGCGCTGCATGGCGCGGATATGGGCCTGGGCGCTGATGGCGGCGGCGCGGCGCATGATGTCCTGCTCATGCGCGTCCTTGACCAGGCGCATCTCGTCCAGCAGCGTGCACAGGTCGCCCTGCTCGGCCGGGCACAGCGCGCCGAAGCGCACGCGCGCGCGCACCTGGCCCAGCCAGCCTTCCACGCGCACGGCCAGGCCTTCATGCGTGGCGAACGGATACCAGAGGCGGCCCCGGTTCTCCAGCAGGCGGGGCAGGCGCGTATCGATCTCGGCGCTGGAGAACGCCTGGCTCACGCCCAGCGTGGCCACGGCGGCCTCGGGGCCCAGGCGGATGCCGTCCCAGATTTCGCGCTCCAGGTCCTTGGGCTGGCAGAACAGCACGCTGGTGCCGTCGGCGGCCAGCACCAGGCAGGCATTGGGCTCGGCAAAGCCGGTCAGGTAGTAGAAGTAGCTGTCGTGGCGGTACAGGTAGCCGGTGTCCCGGTTGCGCTGGCGCTCGGGAGCGGTGGGAATGATGGCGATGCCGCCAGCGCCCAACTGGGCGGCCAAGCGTGCGCGGCGTTGAGCGTAAACAGATGTCATACAGCTATCGTACTGCCGTCCGGGGTTCTCCACAGTCCCCTGAACAGGGGAACTTGGGGGTCGGACATCAGGCGTCAGGCTGGATTCAGTGCAGGCGCCGTCACTGCCCCAGGGCGCGCCGGTTCCAGGGCGCCTTCATCAGAACGCGCGCCAATCCGCAAAAGCCCGTGGCACCGGCCACGATCAGGCCGCAGCCCACGAAGGCCGACAGCAGGTGCCACCACGGGGACACCGTGGCGCCGAGCACGGCGCCCAGCAGCGCCAGCCCGCCCGCACCCAGTTGCACCTGGCGCTGCAGCTCCAGCGGCTGGCGGCTGTCGCGCAGCACGGGCAGGCCTTGTGCCTTCCAGGCGTCCAGGCCGCCGTCGAGCACATGGCCGGCACAGCCGGGCGGCAAGGCTGCCGCCAGGGCCTGGGCGTTGAGGCGCGTGCGGTGGCCGGAGCGGCAGTGAAAGACCACGGCGGCGGGCGCGCCGGCAAGGCCCCCCGCCGCCAGGCGGTCCATGGGCATGCTGCGGGCGCCGCCTATGCGTTCGCGCGCATGTTCGTCCGGCGCGCGGATGTCGATGAGCCAGGCGCCCTGCTCCTGCATCTGGCGGGCGGCTTGGGAGGAGACGGAGGAAAGGGACATGGATCAGCTCCTTGGGAACAGAGGATTTCAGGCGCAGAAGATGCTCTTGAGCGTGGCCACCAGCTTTTGCACATCGGGATTGGCGATGCGGTAGTACAGCGTCTGCGACTCGCGGCGGTAGGCGACCAGACCCTCTTCGCGCATGCGGGCCAGATGCTGGGACAGGGCCGACTGGCTCAGCGGGATCTGCTGCAGCAATTCACCCACGGAAAGCTCGCCATGCTCGATCAGCAGGCACAGCACCAGCAGGCGCCTCTCGTTGCCCACGGCGCGCAGCAGCGCGGCGGCACGTGCAGCGCCCTGCTGCAAAAAGGCCTGTTCGGGAGAGAGCGTCGGTTCGGTCATGGTTGATCAAGAACAATCTAATTTAGCAAATTCTAATATAATTGCCGACAGGCTGCACACGAGCCATCGAACCAGGAGTGCCCTCATGACATCGCCGCTGCGCATTGCACCGTTCTTCGACGCCAACACCCACACCGTGACCTACCTGGCCTGGGACGCGGACACGGCCGAGGCCGCCGTCATCGACCCCGTGCTCGACTACGACCACGCCAGCGGCCAGGCCCACACCGGCTCGGCCGATGCCGTGCTGGACGCCGCGCAGGCCCAGGGCCTGCGAGTGCGCTGGATTCTGGAAACCCATGCCCATGCCGATCACCTCAGCGCAGCCCCGTACCTGCGCGAGCGCACGGGCGCCCCGATTGCCGTGGGCGAGCACATCCGCGAGGTGCAGCGCATCTTCCGCCCCGTCTTCAACCTGCCCGCGTCCGGCGGCGACCAGCCCTTCGACCGGCTGCTGGCCGACGGCGACAGCCTGCCGCTGGGCGGGCTGCGCATCGAGGTGATGCACACGCCCGGCCATACGCCGGCCTGCGTGTCCTACCGCATCGCGGACGCGGTCTTCGTGGGCGACACGCTGTTCATGCCCGACTACGGCACGGCGCGCGCCGACTTCCCCGGCGGCGATGCGGGCACGCTGTTCCGCTCCATCCAGCGCCTGCTGGCCCTGCCGCCCGCAACGCGGTTGTTCATGTGCCATGACTACAAGGCGCCGGGCCGCGACCGCCATGCCTGGGAAACCACGGTGGACGCGCAACGCGCCGGCAATGTGCATGTGCACACGGGCGTGGACGAGGCAAGCTTCGTGGCCATGCGCAACCAGCGAGACGCCACGCTGTCCGCGCCCGCCCTGCTGCTGCCCGCCATCCAGGTCAACATGCACGCAGGCCATTGGCCTGCGGCCGAGGCCAATGGCGTGCACTACCTCAAAATCCCGCTGCGCATGAAGCACCGGCCCCAGGCAGCGGACGCGAAGCAGGCGTAGAGTCGTCCGTTGCCTCTCCCACCCCTCTTGCGACACCCCAGGACAAAGGACCTTCCATGATCCACAGCGCCCACGCCACCAGCACGGACACCCCCTATCGCGTCACGCTTGGCGACCCCCAAGGCCACCGCTGGCATGTGGACGAACCGGCGGACAAGGGCGGCGGCGACACGGCGCCCAACCCGCTGCAGCTGCTGCTGTCGGCCCTGGGCGCCTGCACCACGGTCACGCTGCAGATGTACGCGGCGCGCAAGCAGTGGAAGCTGGAGCAGGTGGACGTGCAACTGCGCCTGAACCCCGAAGGCACGCCCGCCAGCGGCAACCTGATCGAGCGCCAGATCACGCTGCAAGGCGCGCTGGACGACGAGCAGCGCCAGCGCCTGCTGCAGGTGGCCGAGGCCTGCCCCGTGCACAAGCTGCTGGCCGGCGAGGTGCACATCCAGACCGCGCTGCAGCTGCCGGCCTGAGCGCGGGCCGGGCCACCATGCAAAAAGCCCTGCAGCTGTCAGGCCGCAGGGCTTTTGGAGTGGATGGGGACATGGCCGGCGTCAGGCTTGGCTGACCTCGATCTCCCCGGTATCGACATAGAGCTCGAACTCGCGCTTGGCCAGCGACACGGTGATCGGCTGCTCGTCCTGGGTCCAGGACAGCACATAGCTTCCGATGGCCGTGGCCACCTGCACACGGGTGCCACGCGGAATGTCTTCCAGGGGGCCGTCGCCTACCCGGTGCTGCACATTGCCGGTGACCGTGGCTTCGAACTTCTCGGGGAATCGCTGGACTTCCACGGCGCTCTGGACCGCCTCTTCAGCGGCTTCGGCTTGCGTCTGTACGGATGTATTCATGGCGTTTTCTCCTGTAAGAGTGAGGCCGGCGCCCGCCAAAATGGCGGGCGCCGGTCCGTTCTTCGAATGTAAACAATGTTCCTGAGAACGCGCTGTCAGCGAACAGGCCCAATCGATGCGAGCCGCGTTTGCCTGCTGCGCCGCGCTGCACGACACTGGTGGCTTCCCCCACGAAACAGGCCGATCCGACCATGTCCGACACGTCCCAGCCCCAGACCCAACCCCAGCACCTGCCCACCCGCACCGCCGATGTGGGCGGCATTCCCATCCAGCGCGCCATTCCCCAGCGCGCCCTGCGCAAGGTCGGCGCCTGGTGCTTTCTCGACCACGCCGGTCCTGCCGACCCCGCGCCACCGGGCATGCAGGTCGGCCCGCATCCGCACATCGGCCTGCAGACCTTCACCTGGATGATCCGCGGCGAAGTGCTGCACCGCGACAGCCTGGGCCACACCCAGATCATCCGCCCCGGCCAGGTCAACCTGATGACGGCCGGCCACGGCATCGCCCATTCCGAGGAAAGCCAGACGCCCTCGCACATCCACGCCGCGCAGCTGTGGATTGCGCTGCCCGAGTCGCACCGCAACGGTCCGCCGCGCTTCCAGCACTACCCCGAGCTGCCCAGGACCACGGTGGGGGACTTCACGGCCACGGTGCTGGCCGGCGAGGCGCTGGGCCTGACGTCGCCCGCCGAGGTGCACACGCCCCTGATGAGCGTGGACCTGCATGCGGACAGCGCACGCAGCGCCAATGCCGTCGCCACGTTGCCGCTGCGCGCCGATTTCGAGCATGCCGTGCTCAGCCTGGAAGGCGACGTGCGCGTGAACGGCCAGCCGCTGCCGGTGGAGGAATTGCTCTACCTGCCCCTGGGCACGCCCTCGGTCGCCATCGAAGCGGCGCCCGGCAGCCGCCTGCTGGTCATTGGCGGCGAGCCCATGGATGAAGCCATCTTGCTGTGGTGGAACTTCGTGGCGCGCACGGGAGAGGAAATCGCCGAGGCCCGCGCGCAGTGGGAGGCCGAGACCCGGCAGCCCGCCACTGCGGCGCGCCGCTTCGGACCGCCGCTGGCTTCGCCCCTGGCGCCGCTGCATGCGCCTTCGCTGGACGGCGTGGTGCTGCGCGCCTCGCGCTGAACACGCTTGCTGCGGCGATCGACCTGCAGCCATGGCCCTGCCCAACAAAAAGGCGCCCCAATGGGGCGCCTTGCCGTTTGTGTTGCGGGAATTTCGAGGGTCAGGCCGGGCTGGCCGCATCCACCTCGGTGCCATCTTCCACGCCGCGAACGCTCTCGCGGCCGTTCTTGTCCTTGAGCTTGCCCAGGTCGGTCTCCACGGCCCGCTTCAGCTTTTCAATGGCCGCGTTGAAGGCATCCTTGACCTTTTCAGCCTCGGCGTTCACGGCGATCGGCGGGCGGCCATTGGCCCGGGTCTCCAGAACGCAGCGCTTGCCGGGAGCGCCGGAGGTCTTGAGCGCATCGACGCCGGTGAGGAAAACCTCCACGCGTACCACGTAGTCCTTGAATCTCGCCAGCTTGGCGTTGATCTCTTCCTGCGCCCATTGCGCCAAGGACTCGCCACCCTGGATCGAATCGTCGGCATGAACCTGAACTTGCATGCATATCCTCCTAGTCGCCAAAAGCCGCACCACCGGCGCGGCGGGGTTGTCGGGGCCATTGATGAACTGGCGAATCCATCGTAACGCCATGCGGGCTGCCTGCACAGCAAGTCGCACCCTGCGTCGTCAGGTTTTTCGCGCTGCAGCATCCGCAGCCCCAACCCCTGCCTACAGGCTACACCCGCGGGCGGGGCGCCTGCACGCATGGACCGAAAAAGCTTGAGATGCCTCAAGACAACTCTTGCATTCGCCTACACCTATTTGCAGTGATGGCCCTGCGCCGGTCGCGGGCGTTCAACCCCTTCCTACAGGTCGCAGGCACGATTGGGCTTACAACGTGGTCATCAGGACTTTCCCCTTGCCCACCACCCCATGAGCCCACTTGCCTCACGCCGCCTCAAGATCGGCCTTTCGGCCTGTTTCTCCCATGCGGACCCGCAGCGTCCGCTTTTCACGGGCAAGACGCTGCAGTACGTGGAGCAATCGATAGCGCACTGGATCATGTCGGCCGGCGCCATGGTGGTGATGGTGCCCTGCCCCACAGGAGAGACCGCGCGCGGCGACGTGACGCTGGAGCACTATGCCGAGTGGCTGGACGGCGTGGTCATGCACGGCGGCGCCGATGTCTGGCCCGGCAGCTATGGCGAGGAGCCCATGCGCCCCGAATGGCTGGGCGACCGCGTGCGCGACCTCTACGACCTGGCCGTGGTCGAGGCGTTTTCCCAGGCCGGCAAGCCCATCTTCGGCGTCTGCCGCGGTCTGCAGCTGATCAACGTGGCCTTCGGCGGAACGCTCTACCAGGACATCGAGACCCAGGTGCCCGGCTCGCAGCTGCACCGCAATCCCACCGAGTACGACCGCCACTACCACGACATCGCCATCGTGCCCGGCAGCCGGCTGGAGGCGCTGTACCCCACGCTGGACCGCGCACGCGTGAACAGCATCCACCACCAGGGCATCAAGGACGTGGCGCCCGAGTTCGATGTGGAGGCCTGGAGCCTGCCCGACCGCATTCCCGAGGCCATCTTCCGCAAGCCCGGCACGCTCAAGAGCTATATCGCCGCCACGCAGTGGCACCCCGAATTCCAGTTCCGCAACCCGGACACCAGCACGCTGGATGACAGCGTGCTGCTGCGCGACTTCCTGGCTGCCTGCTCACGCGCCCGCGTGAGCCCCGCCGTGAGCCACAGCCCCTTCCAGATCCGCAACCGCGCCGCGCGCCTGCTGCGCCGCGCCTTGCTTCGCAGGCATTGACGGCCCGGCGCCGCCAAGCGCCTGCGCCACCACCTGCTGCAACTGCCCGCGCAGCCACGCATGGGCGGGATCGGCCTGGTGGCGCGCGTGCCAGATCATGAACATGGGCAGCGGCGGACAGTCCACGGGTACGGCAAAGCTGGCCAGCGATGACAGGGCCGTGCGTCCCAGCAGCGACGGCGCCGTCGCCAGCAGCGGCGTGCCGCGCACAAAGGCGGCCAGCGCCGCAAAGCCCGGCACGCGCACGGCAAAGCGGCGCTCCAGCCCGCGCGCCTGCAGTTGCAGGTCCAGGTCCAGCGCCTGGCGGTCGGCATAGGCCACGGTGGCGTGGTCGGCCTGCAGATAGTCGGCCAGGCTGGCCGGCGGCTGTCGCATGGCGCTGTCATAGAAGACTGCGTACTCATCGCTGAACAGGCGCTTTTGCACGATGTCCGTGGCATCGGGCGGGCGCGGGCTGATGGCCAGCAGGCAGGCATCCGAGCGCAGCAGTTCGGCATCCGGCGCGCCGCTGTCGATCACGCGCAGCATGGCTGCGGGCGCTTGCGTGCGCAGGCGCCGGGCCAGCGCGGGCAGCAGCAGTTCGCGCTGCAGGTCGTTGGCGGCAATGGTGATCTCGGCACGCCAGTGCGCGGGGTCAAAGCTGGGCCCCTGGCCGAACTGCTGCATCTGCCGCAGCAGCTCGCGCGCCGGGTCCTGCAGCGCCAGTGCATGGGCCGTGGGCGCAATGCCCCGCCCCTGCCGCACGAACAATCGGTCGCCCGTGATGGCGCGCAGCTTGTCCAGCAGATGGCTGACGGCCGATTGCGTCACGCCCAGGCGCTGCGCCGCCGCCGTGACGCTGCCCGTCTCCAGCACGGCCAGCAGCAGTTGCAGCAGCCTGCCATCGAGCTGCGATCCATCGATTTGTCTCATGCATTCCATGATTGGCCGCCGCTTTATCTTTGGCAACGCGGACCGGACACTGCCGCTGATCCAACGCAAATACCGGAGACAAAACATGGCCGATCAGCCGCAGATTCCCGGCACCACCCTGTTCGACGGCAGTCAGGCCCGCAAGGGCTATGCGCTCAACAGCATGTGCTTTTCCTTCAACGAGCTGGCCAACCGCCAGGCCTTCCTGGCCGACGAGGAGGCCTATATGCGCAGCTACGGGCTGAACCAGGAGCAGGCCGATGCCGTGCGCGCGCGCAACGTGCTGCAGATGATCGCGGCCGGCGGCAACGCCTACTACCTGGCCAAGCTGGCCGGCATCTTCCATCTGGACATGCAGGACATAGGCGCCCAGCAGACCGGCATGACCAAGGCCGAGTTCCAGGCCCTGCTGCGCTCGCACGCCTGAGCCCCGCCGCAGACCACACGCAAGACACAGCACAGGAGACACCCACCATGGCACATCTCATCGGCGGCCTCGGCACCTCGCACATTCCCGCCATCGGCAACGCCATCCACAGGGGCCTGCAGAACGAGCCCTACTGGAAGCCCTTCTTCGACGGCTTCCCGCCCATCCGCGAATGGCTGTCCGCCCAGCGCCCCGACGTGGTGGTGATGTTCTACAACGACCACGGCCTGAACTTCTTCCTCGACAAGATGCCCACCTTCGCCGTGGGCGCGGCCGAGCGCTACTGCAACGCCGACGAAGGCTGGGGCATTCCCACGCTGGCACCGCTGCGCGGCCACACGGAGCTGTCATGGCACCTGATCGAGTCCCTGGTGGGCGAGGACTTCGACGTGGTCAGCTGCCAGGGGATGCTGGTGGACCACGCCTGCACGCTGCCGCTCAAGCTGTTCTGGCCCGAGGGCGACTGCCCTGTGGCCGTCGTGCCGGTGTGCATCAACACCGTGCAGTTCCCGCTGCCCTCGGCACGCCGCTGCTATGCGCTGGGCCAGGCCGTGGGCCGGGCCATCGCGCGCTGGAACAGCGACCAGCGCGTGGCCGTCATTGCCTCAGGAGGCCTGTCGCACCAGCTCGATGGCGAGCGCGCGGGCTTCATCAACAAGGCCTTCGACCTGCAGTTCCTTGAAAGCATGGCCACCAATCCCGAATGGGCCACGCAGTTCAGCGTGCATGAACTGGTGGAAAAGACCGGCACCCAGGGCGTGGAACTGCTGATGTGGCTGGCCATGCGCGGCGCCCTGTCCGCGGCTGCGCCCGGCGTGCGCCGCGTGCACGGCAACTACCACATACCGATCTCCAACACCGCCACGGCGCTGCTGGCGCTGGAGGCGGTCTAGTCGGAAAGCACAAAGGCCGCCGGGCATGCCAGGCGGCCTTTGTGCTTTGCGGAGCCGTGCGGACCGGGTGTAATCCCGGCCCTGCCTCTCAATGGTGGTGGCCGTGGCCGCCGTGCACGTGGCGGTGCTCGATTTCCTCGGGCTTGGCCGCGCGCACTTCCGTCACCTTGCAGGCAAAGTGCAGCGCCATGCCGGCCAGCGGGTGGTTGCCGTCCAGCAGCACCACGGGGCCCTTGATCTTGACCACGTGGAAGATCTGGGGCTGGCCCTGGTCATCGGTGCCGCGCAGCTGGCCGCCGACCTTCACGCCGGGCGGGAACTCGCCCTTGGGAATGGTGCGCGTCAGGCTCTCGTCGCGCGCGCCGAAGGCGTCTTCCACGGCCAGGTCCACGGTCAGCGTGTCGCCCACGGCCTTGCCGTCCAGGGCGGCTTCCACCTTGGCGAAGATGTTGTCGTAGCCGCCGTGCAGATAGGCCACGTCGCCCTTGTCGAGCAGTTTGCCCAGCTTGTCGGTGATCTTGTAGTTGATGGTGACGGCGGTGTCTTTGGTGATGTTCATGGCAAAGGCCTTGGAAAACCGCAGCGCAGAAGGCGCGCCGCGCAAAGCTGCCATTGTCGGCGACCTGGGGCATTCCAGCGTCGCGGCCGTGGGTTCACCGGCCGCCCGACCTCAAGCCAGGCACTCGCGCGCGCATTCGAGCAGGCTGCGCGCCCAGCGCGCGCGGGCCGAGGTGTTGAGCCACAGCAGGCCCACCTTGCGCGCATCGGCGGGGCGGGAGCCGGCGCCGTCCGCAGCGGCGCCCTGCTCGGGCAGCGCCAGCACGCGCACGTCGCGGCCCTGGGAGAGCACGGGGCCGATGTCGGGCACCAGGCCCACGCCCAGGCCCTGGTCCACCATCATGGCCACGGCCAGCACCGAGTTCAGCTCCATGCGCTCCAGCGGCGCAATGCCCTGGGCGCGCAGGTAGCGGTCGGCCAGCCGGCCACCGGCCAGGGAGCGGTCGTAGCGCACCAGGGGCCGGGTGCGCAGCAGGGCCAGCGGGTCCTGCTGCGCATCCCGGGCGCGGCACAGCACGACCAAAGGCTCCTGGCGCAGCTCGGCCCAGCACACGGTCTTGGGCAGGTCGAATGAGGGTTGCAGGCAGATCAGCACGTCCAGCTCGGACTGGACCAGGGCCGTGTACAGCTCGGGCGTGAGGCCGGCGCGCACGCTGATGCGCACCTCGGCGTGGCGCGCCACGAAGGCCCGCATCACGGCGGGCACAAAGCCGTGCAGCGCCGTGTTCACGGTGCCCAGCCGCAGCTCGCCGCCGTCCGCGTCCGAGGCCACCCATTCGCGCAGGCCCTCGAAGTCCTGCAGCAATTGGCGGCCACGCTCGAACAGCCGCTCGCCCGCCTCGGTGGCGCGCACGCTGCGGCCATGGCGCACCAGCAGCGGCGCACCCAGCTCGCCCTCCAGCACGCGCATCTGCTGGGCAATGGCCGAGGGGCTCAGATCCAGCTGGCGAGCGGCTTCGGACATGGAGCCGGTGTCCACCACTCTCAAGAAATTGTGTATGTATCTCACGTCCATTTCACACATTTTCTTGAATCACAACGCAGATGCAACTGCTGTTTTCCCAGGCTGCGCTGCACCACACTGCGTGACAACGACTATTTCAGGAGACAGACGCATGGATTCCCGGCCCACCTCTCAAACCTCTCAAACCTCTCAAGCCTCTCAGACCTCTTTGCCGCGCCGGATGTGGCTGTCCACCGCCGCCGCCGCGCTGGCCGCCTGTGCGCTGCCGGCCTGGGCCCAAAAGCGCGGCAGCCGCCTGGTGGTGCCGTTTGCGCCGGGCGGCGGCAACGATGTGTTTGCGCGGCAGATGGCGCATGGCCTCAACGAGTCCTTCGGCTACGGGATGATCGTGGAGAACAAGGCCGGCGCGGGCGGCAACCTGGGCACGGAAGCCGTGGTGCGCTCGGCCGGCGACGGCAGCACCTGGCTGCTGGGCCACACGGGCACGGTGTCCATCAATCCCTCGCTGTATCCGGGCCTCAAGTTCAATGCGGCCACCGATCTGCAGCCGGTGGCCATGTTCGCCTCGTCGGCCCTGCTGCTGGTGGTGCCGGCTTCCTCGCCTGCGCGCAGCGTGGCCGATCTGGCCGAGCAGATGCGCAAGCGCAGCGGCGAGATGAACTACGCCTCCAGCGGCTCGGGCACGGGCGGCCACCTGACGGGCGAGATGTTCGCCCACGCGCTGGGCGCCAAGGCCATCCACGTGCCGTACAAGGGCACGGCACCGTCGCTGACCGACCTGGTGGGCGGCAATGTGGACTTCAGCTTTGGCGTGATTCCCGCGGCCATGGCCCTGGTGAAGGCCGGCAAGCTGCGCGCCCTGGCCGTGACCGGCGCCAAACGCCAGCCCCAGCTGCCCGACGTGCCCACGGTGGCCGAGTCCGGCGTGCGTGCGCTGGCCGACTTCGAGAGCTCGCTGACCTACGGCATCCTCGCGCCCAGGGGCACGCCTGCCGAGACGGTGCGCGCGCTGGGGCGCGACATCCTCAAGGTGGCGTCTGCCGAGTCCTTCCAGTCGCGCCTGGGCATCGAGGGCGCCGTGCCGCTGCTGGGCGATGGCGCGCAGTACGCGGCCCGCATCCAGGTGGAGAGCGCCAAGTGGGCCGCCGTGATCAAGGCCTCGGGCGCCACGGCCTGAGACCGGCAAGGACAGCATGTCATTGGTGAAGGACTATCTGGGCCCGGCCGACAGCGGCCACTGGTTTGCAGACGCGCGCTGGCTGGACGCGCTGCTGCGCTTCGAGAGCGCGCTGGCCCAGGCCCAGGCCGACTGCGGCCTGGTGCCGCGCCCGGCCGCCGAGGCCATTGCGCGCGCCTGCGCGCAGGCGCCGCTCACGTGCGAAGGCGTGGTGGAGCAGGCGCGCGCCAGCGGCGCGCTGGGCCTGGCCGTGATGCGGCCGCTGCAGCAGTGGCTGCAGGCCCACGCCCCGGAAGGCCTGCCCTGGCTGCACTGGGGCGCGACCACGCAGGACGCCGTGGACACGGCGCAGGCCCTGCTCACGCAGCAGGCCCTGCAGGCGCTGCTGGCCGAGCTGGGCGCGCTGCAGTCCGCACTGCAGGCCCTGGCTCGCACGCACGCGGCCACGCCCATGCTGGCGCGCAGCCTGCTGCAGCCCGCGCAGATCACCAGCTTCGGCTTCAAGTGCGCGCAGTCGGCTGCCGCCGTGGGGCGCAGCATCGAACAGCTCGAAAGGCTTGCCACCGCTGCGCTGTGCGTGCAATTGGGCGGCGCCGTGGGCAATGGCGCCGTGCTGGGAAACCGCCGTGCCGAGGTGGAGCAGGCACTGGCCCGGCGCCTGGGCCTGTCGGCCTGCGGCCGCAGCTGGCATACCCAGCGCGACGACTGGATGCGCCTGGCCATGGAGGCCGCCGTATGCGGCGGCAGCCTGGCCAAGCTGGCCAAGGACTGGTCGCTGATGGCGCAGTACGAGGTGGGCGAGGTCAGCGAGGCGCCGCGCGGCAGCACCTCCAGCGCCATGCCGCACAAGCGCAATCCCGTGCACCTGATGCAGGCGGTGGCACAGGCCCAGGCCGTGCCCCAGCTTGCGGCCCTGCTGCTGGGCTGCATGGCCCAGGCCCATGAGCGCGCGCTGGGCGAGTGGCAGGCCGAGGTCGCGCACTGGCCCGACCTGTGGCGCCATGTGCATGGCGCCGCCGCCGCATTGCGCCAGGCCGCGCAGTCGCTGCAGGTGCATCCGCAGCGCATGCTGGGCCATGTGCGGGGCCTGCACGGACTGGTGTTTTCAGAGGCCTGCGTGCACGCCATGGCACCCTGGACGGGCAAGCCCGAGGCCCTGGCCGCCGTGGAGCTGCTGGCCCCGCAGGCGCTGGAGCAGAGGCGCGAGCTGCGCCTGCTGCTGGCGGAATGGGCCGCGCCCCGGCTGGACGCAGCGGCCCTGCAGGCGCTGCAAGATGCGCTGGCCCGGGCCTGCGACCCGGCACGCGCCGTGCAGGCATCGCATGATGCGTGCCTGGCGCTGCTGGCAGCGCCGCAGACCCACGCCAATGCCCATTCCCATGCTTGACACAGGAACCCCCGCCATGACCGAACCTTCCGCCGACGCCCTGCAGCGCGGCCTTGCCAACCGCCGCCGCGTGCTGGGCGATGAATGGGTGGACCAATCCGTGGCGCGCGCCAACGAACTGAATGTGGAGTTCCAGCGCATGATCACGGCCTATGCCTGGGACGGCATCTGGAGCCGCCCCGGCCTGGAGCGCCGCACGCGCCGCATCATGGTGCTGGCCATCACGGCCTCCATGGGCCGCTGGGAAGAGTTCGAGCTGCACATCCGCACGGGCCTGCTGGCCGACCCGGCCGACGCCGAGGCCGCGCCGCTGGATCTGGACACCATCCGCGAAGTGCTGCTGCAGACCGCCGTCTATGCCGGCGTGCCCGCAGGCAACACCGGCATGGCCATCACGCTGAAGATCCTCAAGGAGCTGGGGCGCACGCCCGCGCCGGCCAGCTTTCATCCACCCGCAGACGCGACCTGACGCGACCTGACGCGGCCTGACCGGACTCAGGCGGCCGGCGGCTGCTCCTCGGCCGCAGCGCCCGGGTAGCGCGCAAAGCGCCGGCTCTCTGCGCCATGCACCGGGTCCTGCTCGGCCCAGGGCCACCCGCCGAACTGGGTGCGCCGGTAGTCCTGCATGGCCTGCATGATTTCCTGCTGCGTGTTCATCACGAAGGGGCCGTACTGCGCCACGCTCTCGCCAATGGGGCGGCCCTGCAGCACCAGGCATTCCACGACGTCGGCGCCGCTGTTGTGCAGCTCCCAGTCCTGCGTGGCATCCACATGCAGGGCCGCATGCTGTGCCAGCGCCGTGGGCCCGACCTGCAGTGCCTGGCCTGCAAAGAAATACAGCATGCGCTGCGTGTCCGCACCGGCCGCGCGCGGCAACGTCCAGCGCGCGCCGGGCTCCAGGCGCAGCGTCCAGATGGCCACATCGCCCTCGGGTTGCGAGGCCCAGGATTCGGGCGGCGGCGGCAGGGCGGCCGCCGTGCCGGGCAGGCTGCCTGCCACCACGGTGACCACGGTCCTGCGGCCTGCGTCGTCTGCGTGCTCCAGGCGCGGGATGCGCTCGTTCCAGAACATGGTGAAGTGCGGCTCCACCATCTTGGAGCGCGCAGGCAGGTTCAGCCAGATCTGGAACAGTTCCAGCGGATTGGCCGCGTCGCTGTTGAGCAGAGGAAACATCTCCGAATGCTGGATTCCCTTGCCGGCCGTCAGCCACTGCACGTCGCCCCCGCCAAAGCGCGCGGCCGCGCCCAGCGAATCGGAATGGTCGATCAGGCCCTTGCGCACCAGGGTCACGGTCTCGAAGCCGCGGTGCGGGTGGCCGGGAAAGCCCGGCACGCCATCGCCGTGGTACATGGAAAAGCCGTCCTTGCGGCTGAAGTCGCTGCCCATCTGGCGGCCCTCCAGGTCCACGGCCTGCACGCCCAGGCGGCCATCGCTGGGCGGATAGGCATCGTCATGGTGGGCACAGAACAGGAAAGGGTCCATGGTGGGCCACAGCGGGCCCAGCGGCTGGCTCTGGAGGACGGGGGTGGTGGCTGCGGTCATCGTGGCTCCTGTGAGGCTGCGCCCGCAAGAAAAAAGGGGGCGCTGCATTCTCGGACAGATGCGGCCCCCGCGCCGGTTTTGAAAGCCACCATGGCTGGGACAGTGCGGCCCAGGAATGCAACGCCCGCCAGGTCAGTTGCGCGGCGGAGTCACCAGGCCCTTTTGCACGGCCGGGCGCGCCACGAAGGCGGCCAGCACGCGCTGCAGCTCGGGAAAGCGCTCCCAGCCCAGCAGTTCGGCCGCGTTGTAGCCCTGCTCCACCACCATGTTGCGCACCCAGGGCCACAGGGCGATGTCGGCAATGGTGAACTGCTCGCCCATCACCCAGGCGCGGCCTGCGAGGCGGCGCTCCAGCACACCCAGCAGGCGCACGGACTCGTTCACGTAGCGGTCGCGCGGGCGCTTGTCCTCGAAGTCCTTGCCCGCGAATTTGTGGAAGAACCCCAGCTGGCCGAACATGGGGCCGACGCCACCCATCTGGAACATCAGCCACTGCAGCGTTTCATAGCGCGCGGCCGGGTCGGCGGGCAGCAGCGGGCTGCCGGACTTCTCGGCCAGGTAGACCAGGATGGCGCCCGACTCGAACAGCGCCAGCGGCTTCCCGCCCGGGCCTTGCGGGTCCAGGATGGCCGGGATCTTGTTGTTGGGAAAGGTGCCAACGAACTCGGGCGAGAGCTGGTCATTGCTCTCGAAGCCCACGCGGTGCGCCTCATACGGCAGGCCCATCTCCTCCAGAGCGATCGACACCTTGACGCCGTTGGGCGTGGGCAGGGAATACAGCTGGATGCGGTCCGGCTGCGTGGCCGGCCACTTGCGCGTGACGGAAAAGGCGGAAAGCGGATTCTGTGAAGTCATGGGGCACCTTGAAGGCTGGACGGGTTCGCCAAGAAATCGATGGCCGCTGCATCGTAACGTTCGGCGCCCAGCCATGCTTGGCACGCTAAATAATGGCAGACCCGGCCCTGCCGCCGGGTCATAACAATCAACGGAGACATGCATGACAAGACATTCCACCCGCCGCCACGCACTGGCCCTGCTCGGCACCACCGCCGCCGCCTGGGCGGCCCTGCCCCTGGTCGCCACAGCGGCCGGCTACCCCGAGCGCCCCGTGACCGTGGTCGTGCCCTACTCGCCCGGCGGCGGCGTGGACATCATCACGCGCCTGGTCACGCCGCCCATGGCCGAGCTGCTGGGCCAGTCCCTGGTGGTGGACAACAAGCCCGGCGGCGGCACCAACATCGGCATGGGCGCGGTGGCACGCGGCGCGGCCGACGGCTACCTGCTGCTGACGGCCTCCAACACGCTGACCACCAACAAGGCGCTGTACGCCAAGCTCAATTTCGATCCGCTCAAGGACCTCATCCCGGTGGGCCGCATCGGCGAGGCGCCGCTGGTCGTGGTGGTCAACGCCAAGTCGCCCCACAAAAGTTTTGCCGAGCTGATCGCCGCCGGCAAGGCCAAGGCCGGCGCCCTGTCCTATGGCACGGCTGGCGTGGGCAGCTCGGGCCACATGGCCAGCGCCCTGCTGGAGCGCGCAGGCGGCTTCCAGGCCGTGCACATCCCCTACAAGGGCGGCTCGGCGGCCGTGACCGACCTGCTGGGCGGGCGGCTGGACTTCATGGCCATCAACCCGCTGGAGGTGGCAGGCCATGTGGGCAGCGGCGCGCTGCGCGCCCTGGCGGTGCTCAACCACAATGGTTCGCGCCTGTTGCCGGGCGTGCCCACGGCACGTTCGCTGGGCGTGAACGTGCAGGCCACCGTGTGGTGGGGCCTGGTGGCGCCGGCCGGCACGCCGCCGGCCGTGGTGCAGGCGCTGAACCAGGCTTTGAACAAAAGCCTGGCCCAGCCCGCCGTGCAGCAGAAGCTGGCCGACATCGGCGCATCGCCCATGGGCGGCACGCCGGCCGAGTTCGGCGCCTTCATTCAGGCCGAGAGTGCCGAGCTGGGCGAGGTGATTCGCGCCGCCAATATCCGCGCGGACTGAGGCGCAGGTGAAGGGAAGGACGAAGGTGCGCCGCTGCGCTCAGCGCGGCGCGACGGGCTTCTGGACCAGGGCCACGCTCAGGCCGTCCGGCGTCACCGTGATGGCGCCGGGCTCCATGTTCAGCGAGTCCATCAGGGCCAGTTCCTTGTCCTGCAGCTGGTAGAGCACGAGCTGGCCCAGCGCCTGCTCGGCCAGCGCGCTGGCGTAGGTGGTGAGCATGTCGCTCATGGCGGGCGCCAGGTCATTGATGACCAGGCTGTTGACCTTGATCTGGTGGGCGCGCAGCGTGCGGTCCGTGGGCTCGTAGCGCAGCGCGAAGTCCAGGTTCAGATGGCCGCCATAGCCCTGCTTGAGCACGGGCCCCGACAGATCGGCCTGCAGCACCGCATTGAGCGCGTTGCGCTCGGGCAGCAATCCCAGCACCGGCGAATGCAGCTTGAGCTGCAGCATGCCGGCCACGGGGAACTGCCGGGGAAAGCGCTGGGCCACCACCTCCTGCAGCCTTTGCCGCGAAACCGAGACATTCCCAGGTCCGGACTTTCCCGAACATCCGGTCGCGGCCAGGCTCCAGCCCGCTGCCACGACCATCAACAAAAAGCGGCGATTCATCACGACAGCACAAGCCTCAGAAAGCCCGACACGAAACCCTGAAGCACCATGCATGCCATACGCATGGCGCTATGTTTTTTGAGAGCGACATTGTCCCGCCAGGGGCTATTCCCTGTCCCGGCAGTGGGTGTTGCCCGGCACCTGCGCGCAGCCACTTCGAGAACGAAACGACATAGCAGCTAGTGCCCGCCGGACATAGGCAGTACCGGCTCCCATACGGAAACTCGGCCGCTCGCAAAGTTCCCGCCTTCCAGAAGAAATCAAGGAGACACCATGAAGAAGAACATCGCCCTCACCCTGCTGGCCACAGGCTGCGCGGCCGGCCCCGCCCTGGCGCAGTCCACCAGCAGCGTGAGCCTGTACGGCATCATCGACGTGTCGGTGCGCGCGCAAAGCGGCCTGTCGGGCGCCAATGCGCCGGCTGCGGGCAGCATGGGCTCGGTCAACAGCGGCGTGGGTCCCACCAGCCGCTGGGGCATACGCGGCAGCGAGGACCTGGGAGGCGGCCTGCGCGCCATCTTCAACCTCGAATCCACGCTGGGCGCCGACGTGGGCGGCATCGGCGGCGTGGCCGGCACCTTCGACCGGGCGGCCATCGTGGGCCTGGCCGGCCACTGGGGCGCGGTCACGGCTGGCCGGCAGAACACGCTGATCTCCGACTCCGTGGGCCTGGTCGATCCCATCGCCCTGCGCTTTGCGGGCCTGAACCCCAACATCCAGGTCACCAGCCTCACGGGCCACGGCCTCAACAACGAATGGGGCGCCACCAACACCAAGGTGGGCTCCAACCGCGTCAACAACTCCATCAAGTACTCGGGCAGCTTTGGCGGCCTCACGGCGCGCGCCATGTACAGCTTCGGGGAGACCGGCGTGTCGGCCTCGCGCCTGGACACGCGCGGCCTGGGCCTGGACTGGCGCCAGGACGACCTGGTGCTGACCAGCGCCTACACCCAGTTCCACGACGCCAGCGGACGCACGCTGGACGCCGCCAACATCGGTGGCGCCTGGAGCCGTGGCGACCTGCGCCTGATGCTCAACTACGGCCGCAACAAGGCCGAGACCAGCGACACCGCGAAAACCACGAACAAGATCCTGGCCCTGGGCGCGCGCTACGCCGTCACGCCCGTCATCGGTCTGAATGGCGGCTACTACAAGGTGGACCGCGAGCGCACGGGCCAGGGAGACGACGCCTTCCAGCGCCTGATCGGCTTTGTGGACTACCAGCTGTCCAAGCGCACCAGCCTGTTCCTGGAACTGGACACGACCAAGTGGAAGAACGGTTACCAGGGCGCAGGCAACAAGACACGCGCCAGCGGCATCAGCCTGGGTATCACGCACAATTTCTGACCCCCTGAGCGGCTGGCGCCGCTTCCCCCAGGGGACGACGCCCTCGGCTAGGCGCCCCCGCCGCGAGGCGGCTCTTGCTCGGCGTCTCTGAGTTGGAGCACGCCAGTTTCACAGGCTGTGATCGTGATTCGCAGACCTGCAAGCCGCCGCGAAATCCAGCTTTGCCGCGCCCTTGGGCGCGGTTTTTTTATCTATTCATATATCCATTCATGGATTTGCATAAATCCTTGATTTTCAATAAATTAACCCCTTGTTTCATCCATTCATGAATTGATTCCCCATGCCCACTGAAGACCTCTCCCTGCAGGTGCTGGCAGCGCTGCGCCGCCAGGGCGGTGCGCTGGCGGCGCGCGAGTTGCAGCAGATGCTGGGCGTGAGCCAGCCCACGGTGTCGCGCGCGCTGGCACCGCTGATCCAGTCGGGCCAGGTGCGCAAGGTGGGGGCGGCGCGCACGCAGCGCTATGTGCTGCCGCGCCAGGTGGCGGGCGTGGGCGCCGAGGTGGCCATCATGCGCGTGGACACCGAAGGCCATGCATCGCCCTTCGGCCGCATGATCGCCCTGCACGGCGGCGGCTTCTGGGTGGATGAGGCCGACGGCCTCAGCGAGCAGCACGACGGCCTGCCCTGGTTCCTGGACGACATGCGGCCCCAGGGCTTCATCGGCCGCAGCTTTGCGCACAGCCACCCCGAACTGCAGCTGGGCGGCGACCCGCGCCAGTGGGGCGAGGACGATGTGCTGCGCGCCCTGGCCCGCTTTGGCGAAGACCTGCCGGGCAACCTCATCGTGGGCGAAGCCGCCTTCGAGCGCTTCCACTCCCTGCCCGCGCGCACGCTGCGCGCCGCCTCTGCGGCCGACTATCCGCGCCTGGCCATGCAGGCCATGCAGGGCACGCATCCGGGCTCGTCGGCGGGCGGCGAGCAGCCCAAGTTCTGCTGCATCACGGCCGGGCGCAGCGTCATCGTCAAGTTCTCCCCGGCAGGCAACGCGCCGGCCGAGCAGCGCATCCGCGACCTGCTGGTCTGCGAGCACCTGGCACTGCAGACCCTGGCCGAAGACGGCCTGCCCGCAGCGCGCACGCGGCTGTTCCTCGATGGCGGCCGCGCCTTCCTCGAATCGGAGCGGTTCGACCGCAGCCAGCCGGCGCCGGGCGATGTGCCAAGCGTTGTGCCGGGCGATATGCCCGTCTCACAGGCCCACCCGGGCAGCAACCCTGGACGCATCGGCATGGTGTCCCTGCAGGTGCTCAATGCCCAGTACGTGGGCGAGGTGGACAACTGGGCAGCCACGGCCAACCGCCTGGCCGCACGCGGCCTCATCACCGAGGCCGACGCGCGCAGCCTGCGCCTGCTCGAAGCCTACGGCCAGCTCATCGCCAACACCGACCGGCACTACGGCAACATCTCCTTCGTGCTGCCGCAGCCCCATGGCGACTGGGCGCTGTCGCCCACCTACGACATGCTGCCCATGCTCTACATGCCCATCAACGGCGAGATCGTGGAGCGCGACTTCGGCGCCCAGTCCCAGCGACCCACGGCCGCCACGCTGGCCGAATGGCCGCATGCCCAGGCGCTGGCACACCGCTTCTGGCAGACCGTGGCGCAGGATGCGCGCATCTCCGGGGAATTTCGCAGCATCGCTGCGCGAAATCTTGAATTCATGAGTGCCTGATTGACAGGCACCATCAATGAAATCCGAACACAAATCTGTGGATAACACCGGTAATTTCTCTTGAAAAACCTGTGCACATTCTATTGAAAAGCATTTGCACAAGCTGTGCTTTTTCTGCGCAAAACCTGCCATCCACAAGGGCAGTACGCCACCGCCTGCACAATCGAAGGCTTCCTCATCCGACAAGAGCCTGGCCACCGATGACAAGCATTGCCCCTTCTCACGCCGCAGACCCGCGCATCGCCGACGTGCTCAGCTACTGGCTGGGCTCCGCGCATCCCGACAACGCGGGCGCCCTGGCCTGCAAGAACCTGTGGTTCATCAAGTCCGATGCCACTGACGACCAGATCCGCGAGCGCTTCGGCGCCCTGGTCGAAGATGCACTGGCCGGCCAACTGGACGGCTGGGCCGGCACGGCGCTGGGGCGGCTGGCGCTGATCGTGTTGCTGGACCAGTTCACGCGCAACCTGTTCCGGGGCACGGCACGCAGCTTTGCAGGCGACCCGCAGGCGCTGCAACTGGCGCTGGACGGCATCGCCCTGGGCCATGACCGCCATGCCGACCTGCCAGCCGTGGCGCGCATCTTCTGCTACCTGCCGCTGGAGCATGCCGAAGACCTGGCCCTGCAGGACCGCAGCGTGGCTGCCTTCCAGGCCCTGGCCGACCAGGCCGGTGACGCTGGCGGCGAGGGCGTGCGCGAGTTCCTCGCCGGCACGCTGGACTACGCCCACCGGCACCGCGACGTCATCGTGCGCTACGGCCGCTTTCCGCACCGCAATGCCATCCTGGGGCGCACCAGCACGCCCGAGGAACTGCAGTACCTGTCCCAGCCCGGCTCAGGGTTCTGAGAGCGCAGCGGATCTCCTTCACCCACAAAAAAGGGAACGTGCCAACTTTCCCTTTTTTGCTTTCGGCGCGCTGCCGGCATTCAGGCCGGCTGCGCCTGCGGCTGGCGCTCGCCGCCCTTGCGCTCGCCATCGCGCATGCGCAGCGCCCAGCGCTCGATCGTGTAGAACGACAGCGCCGACAGCGCCACCGAGATCGCCAGGCCCAGCGCCACCACCACGGGCCACGAGAAGTCGGCGCGCAGATAGCGCACCACCGGGTAGTGCCAGAGGTAGACGCCATAGGACAGGCGGCCCAGCTTCACCAGCGTGGGCGACGACAGCATGTCGAAGACCAGGCCCGAGCCCTGGCTTGCCGCCACCAGCAGCACCACGGCGGCGCATTCCACCACGGTGATGCCCCAGACCATGGCGTCCTGGTTGTCCCATTGCAGCGCCATCAACAGCGGCACGGCCAGTGGCACCCACATGGCGTGGTGCATGCGCGCCTTCAGTGCAGCGATGAAGTCGGGCCGCTCGATCATCACCGCCGCCAGCAGCGCACCGGCGAACAGGCCCGAGGCACGGGTGTCGAAGCGAAAGAAGATCTCATAGAAGTGCTGGCCCTGGTCCACCCAGTACACGCGCCACAGCCAGCTCAGCGCCCACAGCAGGGCAATCGGGCGCCACAGACGGCCCGGCTTGGAAAAGCGCAGCAGCAGCACCAGCAGCGGCGGCCAGATCAGGTAGAAATGCTCCTCCACCGACAGCGACCACATGTGCAGCAGCGTGTCCGGGCTGTCGAAGAAGGCGATGCCGTAGTCGGCCAGATAGAGGATGGAGACCAGCGCATCGGTGTAGATGTCGTTCAGGTCCGGCCACAGAAAGGGCGCGAAGATGCAGTACGCGCCCAGGAACAGGGCCAGCGCCGGCATCAGGCGATAGAAGCGGCGGCGATAGAAGCGCCAGAAGCCGATGCGGCCTTCGGATTCGTTCTCCATCAGCAGCAGCGAGGTGATCAGATAGCCGCTGAGCACGAAGAACAGGTCCACCCCGAAGAATGCGCCATCGAACAAAGGCGCATGGGAGTGCGACAAGATCACCAACAGGATCGCCACGCCCCGCAGCCCGTCAAGGGCGGGGTTGTAGTGCAGTTTGAAATCCTTGACCACCAAAACCGGACACCTTTCCAACGCCGGGGCATACGCCCCGGGCCATGAACAAACCCCATGAAAAATGGAGCACGCGGACATGGCGCAGCCGTCCCCGGGAGGGTCGCAACGCATGGTCCAGCGCGATAAGAGAGACGGCACGCCCCAAGGTTCCCGGCGGATGCTGTGACCAGCAATCCGCGAGCCGCGGCTGCGGCGCACCTGGAGGATGCGGGCCGCCTCTACGGGCGGCCCTGCGTGCACGAACATGCCCTGCAGTGCAGGGCAATGGCTGATGAATTTCAGCGAAATCCGATTTTAGCCATCACCGCCTGCGGGCCAGGTTCGATGGACATTCGGCCTGGAGTCCTGGGTCACCCCGCCCCGCCGCCTGTCCACCTCTCATCGCACGCCGCGAGTATGGGCAGCGCACCGCGGCCGGAACGTAACAGGAAGTTGTCGCCGACGCTGCTGCGCCCGGCCTCACGTCGCCCTGCGCCGCCCTGTTGAGCCAATGGCGAACACAGGGCAAGGGGTGTTGGATGCGCCGTCAACAATTTGGAACAAAACGCCACCAATCCCAATGAACACCAGCTTCTTCCGCTATCGTTTTTAACAAGCAGGCGGACAAACGGAAGAGATCGCGTCCTGCAGACCACGGCGCGCGTCACTGTCTGTCTGCACCGGCTGCTGGTTCTTGGCCCGCAGATAGTGCTCGGTGAACAGCGCCAGGTAGCTCTCCAGCGCGCGGCCTGCGCGCCGGTCCCCGCCGTCGCCCGTCAGCTCCAGGCACAGGGCCGCCACCTCGCTGGTGCAGAAATGGTCTTCGCGCTGGGAGCGGCGCAGACGGTACTGCGAGACCTGGTCCGGGTGCAGGCTCAGCACCGGAAAGCGGTCCAGGTAAGGGCTCTTGCGGAACATCTTGCGCGCCTCGGGCCAGGTCGCGTCCAGCAGGATGAACAGCGGGCGCCGGCCTTGGTTCGGTTCGACCCCGGCTCGGGGCGCCGGCAGCGCATGCACCACGCGCTGCGGCGGCTCCACGAACTCGCCGGGAAACACCACATAGGGCTGCCACTGCGGATCATCGAGCAAGGCCAGCAGGCCCGCATCGGCCTCGGTGCGCGCCCAGCCGAAGGCATGCGTCTGCTCCACCACATCGGCGATCAGCCAACCCGTATTGCTGGGCTTGAGCGGCTCGGCATCGTGCATCAACAGGCAAAAGCCCGCCCGCGTCGGCAGCATGGGCCGCAGCGCGCAAAGGCAGTGCGAAGGCCGCAGCCGGCAACCCTCGCAGCGCTCGCCGCGCGGCCCGCCGCGTGACAGAAAGGGCCGCGTGCTGCGCGCCAGCCGCTGCGTGCGCAGCCGCGAGACCGCATGCGGCGCCACGCCGGAGTCCACGCCGCGCAGATAGGACAGAGGCACGCAGGCATCCTGCGCCGAAGCAGGCACAGCTGACATTTCCAGGCTCATCCCACGCTTTCCAGCTCGAACAGCGGCAGCTCGGCGCGGCGGCTCAGCCACACGCCGCCGCCCAGCTCCTTGAAATGCTCGGCCAGCCCGCGCCGGTACAGATCGGCCCGGTGGCGGAACAGGCGCGGATCGGTCAGATCCTCATCGATCACGCCGCGTTCGTAATCCTCGCGCGCCACCGCCTCCACATACAGACCGCCTCGGCTCAACCGCCCCAGATTGGCCAGCGCGCGCTTGAGATCCGGCGGGCTCAGATAGGGCAGCACGCCCTGGCAGATCACCAGATCGAAGGGCTCTGCAGGATCATGCGCCGCATAGTCCACCACCGAGCCGCGCTCCCAACCGAAGCGCCCGCACAGGTACTCGCTGAACTCCACGCCGTGGTAGCTGGCACCGGGGAAGTGGCGCTGCACCGCCTCGCGCCACAGACCGATGCCGCAGCCTACATCCAGCACGCGGCGCACGGGCACGCGCACATAACTCAGGTAGGAACAGACGAAAGCGCCCAGACGGTTCACATGCTCGGTATCGACCACGCTGGTCTTCTTGTCGAAGTAGTAGCGCTGGTAGTACGCCTCGTCGAACCACTGGTCACTTGCTGATTGCACGCATTCTCCTTGGGGGTGAGCGCCCGGCGGGCGCGTTCGGGCGGGAGTATGGCGCAGAGGGCAGTGGGTATGGGCACGCGTGTTTTTTGCCCCTGCCGGGTGATGCTTTTTCCGAGGCCGGGCCTGTCCAGTTGTCGACCAATTTCTTGATCGCCCGCATAAGCCAAGACAGTTGCTACTCCGTCAGACAGACTGATTTGCATATCAGATCACAACAACAGCCGCCCAAACATCTAAAAAATTGCGAGATATGACAAAAAGATCAGGATTGCATAATTTTACAAATTCAACCCACCCACTCAATACCCATCATGGCTAACATATCAACGGCAATTACGATATCCAGCAAAATACTAAATTAACATCCATGGGCCATCGGCAGGCCTACATCATCGGTACTAAAATGCTAATAATTGATAGAAATGGAATAGCAATCCACTCCCTTATAAAGCGAGCCATCGCACCCACCATTGAACGTGGTGAAATGAAGGAAATTCATGGCATCATTGTTCATCAAACTGGAGGATCGACAGCACAGTCTTCAATTGATAGTTACAAAAACCCATCAGCAAATGGAGCACATTTCCTGATAGAGAAAGATGGAACAATATATCAAACCGCTTCCCTTTACAAACAAACATGGCACATTGGCAAAATAAAAGCGCGTTGTTTACTGGAAAAGCGATGCACGCCAGTTGAATTAAAATCGTTACAACGCTTCAATCCAACCCAAGAGAACAAGCGCGAGATGCTTAAAAAGGTTCCAGCACGATTTCCGGCCAACCAAGACAGCATTGGCATTGAATTGGTAGGTGAAGCACTTCCTCGTGGCGGGAACATACCAGACGAAAAGAAAACTTATCAGGCCGTTACAAGCGAGCAGAATAATGCACTACAGTGGCTTATCGCGGAATTAACGCTGACACTAAGAATATCTATGAGCGAAGTTTTCAGGCACCCAGAAGTCTCTAGAAAAAATCCTACGGAAGCGATTTCAGCAAAATGGTGAGATCACTATTAACCTTACCCCTGCTAGTTGTTATGGCTAGCACCGCCTCCGCCGCCAATCAATGCACAAAAGGCTCAGAGTTCGAGCCGCCACTGTGCCCACTGATACTTCCCAAGATCAGCCAGATCACCATCCAGGAAAACGCGGCCAAATCGCCCGTCGAAAAAGACCCAGCGGTGAGTTGCGCCAACTTTGTCCTGACCATCTCCCAGGTGCGCCGTTATTTTCAACAGGCAAAAACCACCAACGAAAACGACGCACACTACACGCTAGACTGGTCGCCCTGCTATGCAAGCGGCGAAATCGCATTCAGCGATGGCAGCCGTGGAAGTTGGAGCATCAACCAGTTCCGGGGCGGTGCGCTGTTCCTGGAGGGCAGGGACAAGACGGTATTGCACTGCCCAAAATGCAAGTTCAAGCCATTTCAATGGTGATTATTCTGGCGTGGACCACGTTGGCCAACCGCAATAAAAAACGGCCGAGTGCAGCTATGGCACATCGGCTGTTTGCATTTTGGCGTTTCGACGTCAGGGCTCCAGCCCCGAAAAAACACCGTCCGGCACGGTCAGAAACTTAGGCCTTCGGCGGCCGATGCAACAGGCACAGCTTGTTGCCATCCAGATCCCGCACATAGGCCAGGTACAGCCGGCCACCGGGCGAAGCCTCGCGCCAGCCGGGCGGATCCTCGCAGGTCACGCCCCCGGCTGCCACGGCGGCGGCATGGGCCGCGTCGGCCTGCTCGGGCGACTGCGTCGCAAAGCCGATGGTCGCGCCATTGCCGTGGCAGGCAGACTCGCCGTTGATCGGTGTGGAAATGGCAAACGTGCCGCCCGCGCTGCGGTAGAAATAGCGGTTCTTGTTGGCCATGCCCGGCGCAATGCCGAGCGCTCCCAGGAATGCGTCGTAGAACTGCTTGGATTTTTCGAGGTCGTTGACCCCGACCATGACGTGGCTGAACATGCCTGTGTCTCCTTGGTTGATGCGAACCGGGATGTTAGCTGCGGCACGCCGTCCTGCTGTCACCCATGCGCGCCAGCGACCATACTGTCGCCCCCGCCACAGCCGGCGGACATTGCACCGATACCGCGATACCGAAACCATGCGCCTTCTTCACACTTCCGACTGGCACCTGGGCCAGCACTTCATGGGCAAGAGCCGCCAGGCCGAGCACGCTGCGCTCATCGACTGGCTGCTGGAGCAGGTTGATGCCCAGGCGGTGGATGCCGTGCTCATCGCGGGCGATATCTTCGACACCGGCGCGCCGCCCAGCTATGCGCGCGAGCTGTACAGCCAGTTGGTGGTGCGCCTGCATGCGGCGGGCGTGGCCCTGTTGCTGCTGGGCGGCAACCACGACTCCGTGGCCACGCTGGCAGAGAACCGCGAGCTGCTGGCCTGCCTGGACACCACCGTGGTTGCCGCCGTGGGCGAGACGGCCAGCCACGTGGTCGAGCTGCCGCTGCGGCGCCGGCCGGGGCAGCCGGCCGCGCCCGGCTGCATCGTCTGCGCCCTGCCCTTCATGCGCCCGCGCGATCTGGTGCTGAGCCAGCCCGGCCAAAGCGCCGAGCAAAAGCAGCAGGCGCTGCAGGCCGCCATCGAGTCCTGCTACCGCAGCGTGCACGACGCCGCCATGGCACGCCGTGACGCGCTGGCCGCCGCATCCGGCCAGCGCCTGCCCATCATCGCCACGGGCCATCTCACCACCGTGGGCGCCAGCAGCAGCGAGTCCGTGCGCGAGATCTACGTGGGATCGCTGGACGCCTTCCCCACCTCGGCCTTTCCGCCCGCCGACTACGTGGCGCTGGGCCACATCCACCAGCCGCAGAAAGTGGGCGGCCTGGAGCACATCCGCTACAGCGGCTCGCCCATTGCGCTGAGCTTTGACGAGGCCCGCCAGTCCAAGCAGATGCTGCTGGTGGACCTGGGCCCCGAAGGGCTGCAGGCCGTCACGCCGCTGCCCGTGCCCTGCTTTCAGCCCATGGCATCGGTGGCAGGCAGCCTGACCGCATTGACGGATCTGATGCGCGCCACCGCCCAGGCCGGCAGCCCTGCACGGCCCGTGTGGTTGGAGGTGGTGGTGGAGCAGGACGACTACCTGCCCCAGCTCACCGACCGCGTGCAGGCCCTGGCCGATGAGCTGCCCGTGGAACTGCTGCGCGTGCGGCGCCAGCGCGGCCGGGCGGTGGCCGGCATGGCCGCCGCCGCTGGCGAGTCGCTGCACGAGATCAGCCCCGCCGACGTCTTCGAGCGCCGCCTGGCGCTGGAAACACTGGAGCCCGGTCTGGCCCGGGCCCTTACCCGGCGCTACCAGGAAGTGGTGGCCGGGCTTGATGCGCCCCAGCCAGGCGCCGGCGAACACGGCGAGGAGGCCCGCGCATGAAGATCCTTACGCTGCGGCTCAAGAACCTCAACTCGCTCAAGGGCGAATGGCGCATCGACTTCACGCAGGCACCGTTCGCGGGCAACGGCCTGTTCGCCATCACCGGGGCCACAGGCGCGGGCAAGTCCACCCTGCTCGATGCCATCTGCCTGGCGCTGTACCACCAGACACCCAGGCTGAACAACATCTCGGCATCGGCCAACGACCTCATGACGCGCCACACGGCCGACTGCCTGGCCGAGGTCGAATTCGAGGTCAAGGGGCAGGTCTACCGCGCCTTCTGGAGCCAGCGCCGCGCACGCGACAGGCTCGATGGCGCACTGCAGGCGCCCAAGGTGGAACTGGCCCGTGGCGACGGCAGCATCCTCAGCAGCCAGACGCGCGACAAGCTGGAGCAGACCGCCGCCATCACCGGCCTGGACTTCGAGCGCTTCACCAAGTCCATGCTGCTGGCCCAGGGCGGCTTTGCGGCTTTTCTGCAAGCCAATGCCAATGAGCGCGCCGGCCTGCTGGAAGAGCTGACAGGCACCGAGATCTACGGCCTCATCTCGCAGAAAGTCTTCGAACGCGCCCGCGATGCGCGCCAGCGCCTGGACCAGCTCAAGGCCCAGGCCGATGGCGTGGAGTTGCTGACGCCCGAGGCGCGCGATGCCCTGCAGGCCCAGGCCGACAGCCTGGTGACGGAGCAGGCCACATTGCAGGCCGACTATCTGCGCACCCAGGCCCAGCACCAATGGCAGCAGCAACTGGCCCAGGCCACCCAGACACTGCAGGCCGCCCGCACCGGCTGCGCAGACGCCGCCCAGGCACTGGAGCAGGCCGCGCCCGAACTGGAAAGCCTGGCCCATGACGAGCCCGCGCAGGCGCTGCAGCCGCTGCACCAGACCTGGCAGCGCAACACCGCCGCCTGCGATGACAGCCGCCAGCAACTGCAGCAACTGCGCGAGCACGAACAGCAAACCCAGGCCCGGCTGCTGCTGCAGCACCGCCATGCCCAGGCCCTGTCCGCCCGCCTGGCCCAGGCCGCGCAAGACACCCTGGCCCGCCAGCAGGCCGAGCACCAAACGCTGGAACAGTTCTGCACCCACCATGCAGCCCATGCCCTGCTGGGCGAGCGCCTGGGCAGCTGGCGCCAGCAGTTCAAGCTGCGCGCCAGCCAGCAACAGCAAGCGGCCAGCCAGCAGCAGGCCCTGCGCAAGCTGGATGCCGAACAGGCCCGCATGGCGCAAAGCGCCGAAGCCGGCGCGGCCCAGGTCCAGGCCGCCACAGACGCCCAGGCCCGCGCCAGCGCCGCACTCCAGCACGCGCAGGACGAACAGGCGCAGCGCCTTCAAGGCAGCGGCGGCATGGCCGAGTTGCGCGCGCGCGAGCAGGCAGAGCAGGACCGCCTGCACCTGTGGCGCCAGGCAGAAACCCAGGCCGCGCAGCGCCGCGAACTTGCGCGCCAGCAACAGACACTGGCCCGGGAATTGCGCGAAGGCACAGCACTGGCGCAGCAGCAGACGGACACCTGGCAAGCACTGCGCACGCGCTACATAGACGTGCGAGAACAGGTCCGCGACAAGCAAAAACTGCTGGCCCAGGAGCAGCGCATCCAAAGCCTGTCCGAGCACCGCCACGCCCTGCAGCCCGGCCAGCCCTGCCCGCTGTGCGGCGCGCAAGAGCACCCGGCCGTGGCCGCCTACGAAGCGCTGGACGCTTCGGCCACCGAAGCCGCGCTGCGCCGCAAGCAGGATGAACTCGACGCCCTGCAAACCCAGGGCGAAACCGCCCGCGCCACGCTGGCCGCCACCACGGCCGCACAGGCTGCGCGCCAGCGCCAGGCCGACGAACTGGAACAAGACATCGCACGCTGGCACGGCACATGGAACGACACATGGCAGGGCCTCACGCAACCCCTGCAACTCGCGCCAGACAGTTGGCAACAGGCCGACACCCTCGCCGCATCGGCCCAGGCCTGCGCCCGCCAGCTGGACACGCTCAAGCGCGCCGTGCAGGCCGCCGAGCAGGGCGAGCAGGCCGTGCAACAGGCCAAGGACGCCGCCCAGCACAGCCGCCAGTCACTGCAGACCGCGCAAGGCCAGCTTGCGCTGCAGCAGCAGGCCCTGGCCGACCACAGCGCACGCCGCGAAGAACTGCAGCAATCCATCGCCGGCCTGCTGGCCGAAGCCCAGGCGCTGAACACGCAGTTGCAGGCTTCACTCGGCGAGGCCGGCCACACGGTGCCCGATGAGGCCCAGCCCTGGCTTGAAGCGCGCGAAGCCGAATGGCAGCACTGGCAACAGGCCCGGCACGACCTGCAGCAACTGGCCCAATCCATGGCCTTGCAGCGCAAGGAATGTGAGGCGGCCGAGGCCGATGCGCAGCGCTGGAAAAAACAGTGGGAAACACAGTGGGAGGCGCAGTGGGAGGTACAGAGAACGGCGCAGCACCATCCCGCCGATACGGCTGTGGCAGAGCCACCTTCCCTGCCCTTGCCGCCCGTGGAACAGCTGCCGCAGGCCCTGGCCGAATGCGCCAGCGACATCGCCGCTCTCACGCGCCAGCAGGATGCCCTGCAAGGCCAGCAGAAACAGGCCCAGGCCACGCTGGCCCGCCAGCGCGAGGAAGCGGCCCAGGCCGAATCCGTATGGCAGGCCGCCCTGGCCGCCAGCCCCTTTGCTGACGAGCCCGCCTTCCTGCAGGCCCTGCTGCCCGCACCCGAACGCCAGCGCCTGGCCGCGCTGCGCCAGCAACTGCAGGCGGCACAACAGCGCGCGGCCACCCTGCTGGAAGCCGCACAGCGCGAGCACGCGGATCTGCAGGCCCAGGCCCTGACCGACCTGGCACCCGAAGCCATCCAGGCCCTGCTGCAAACACTGCAGGAGCGCCATACGGCACTCAGCGAACAGCTGGGCGGCGCCCGCGCCCAGCTGGCCGACGACCAGCGCCGCCGCCAGGGTCAGCAGGCCCTGTTCGAGCACATCGCCGCCCAGGCCAGCGACAGCGACCTGTGGCAGCACCTGGACGGCCTCATCGGCTCGGCCAAGGGCGACAAATACCGGCGCTTCGCCCAGGGCCTCACCCTGGACCACCTGCTGCACCTGGCCAACCTCCACCTGGCGCGCCTGCACGGCCGCTACCTGCTGCGCCGCAAGCCCGAGGGCGAGCTGGAACTGGACATCGTCGACAGCTGGCAGGGCGACACCCCGCGCGACACGCGCACGCTGTCGGGGGGCGAAGCCTTCCTCGTCAGCCTGGCCCTGGCCCTGGCGCTGTCCGATCTGGTCAGCCACAAGACCTCCATCGACTCCCTGTTCCTCGACGAAGGCTTTGGCACGCTCGATGCCGACACGCTGGAGATCGCGCTCGACGCACTCGACCGGCTCAACGACAGCGGCAAGATGATCGGCATCATCAGCCACGTGGAGGCGCTCAAGGAGCGCATCGCCGTGCAGGTGCGGGTGGAGAAAGGCGGTGGCGTGGGGCATTCGAGGCTGGTGGTTTCTTCGTGATCCGAAGCGTTTCAAAATCTCTTAGGTTGTTGTTTTTAAAAGAATTTCGGTACGTTTCTGGTTTTTTGAGAAACGTACCGAAAAAGGCTCTTTCGATTTCTGCCGGTAAGTTGTTGCGTGCTACCGCTTCGCCCGACTCTGCTTGCGGGGCTGTGAGTCACTACAGAACTGTCACCAAACTGCCTCCCAACGCCTGCACCATCCTGCGGGCACGGCCTGCCTGGCCGCCGTTCACTCCTTTTCAAGGACCGTTCCATGCAAGTGCACTTTCCCAATCCCTTCGGCCTGGCCCTGCCCGACGCCCAGGCGGTGCGCGAGTACCAGGCTGCGCAAGGCTTCTCCGACGCCTACGCGCAGTTCCTGATCACTCAGAACGGCCTGGACTTCGACCGGCTCGAAGCGGCGCCCGACCGCGAGGACTACCTGCAGGCCGACGACGAGACCGGCGACAACCACGCCTGGCTGCGCACCCTGCACCACTTCCGCGCAGGCTCGGAGCACTGCGACGTGGAGGACCACCAGCGCGAGAACCTGTTTGCCGCGCACTTCATGGTCATTGGCCATGACCCCGGCGGCAACCCCTTCGTGGAAGTGCTGCACGGCGCCTTCAAGGGCCGCATCGGCAGCCTGGACCATGAACTGTTTGCAGGCTGCGAGGACCTGGAGCAGTTCCTCGAAGAAATGGAACTGAGTGGCTTTGCCGCCGCCAGCGTGGACGAGCAGACCGACATGCTTTGCGACGAAGACCAGGGCCTGATCTGGTTCCACGCCAGCAGCATGGACAGCTTCGTGCAGCAATGCGTGTTCTGCGACGAGGACGGCTCGGGCTTCGTGGTGGACGAGCCGGGGTTGGAAGAGGATTGAGCCACGGGGAGCGGACGGGTGCTGCCCGGCGCTACCAACTCGAAATAGCGCGGCAGCCAGCATGCACACACCGATGGTCAACTGATTGAGTAGCAGTTCGCTGATCTGAGCCTCAATAGCACCCGGCGCCTTCCACCAAAGCCATCAGCATCGCTGCGGCTTGGTCTTGACCCAACTGAACTCTGCTGGGCGGCCGTACTCCTGGTCCAAGGTCTGCACGCAGACTCTCACTTCGTGCCGCTCCTGTCTTCAGGCATCACCAAAGACCCCCATCGACCGAGCCGCAGAACAAGGCATGGACGCTGGAATGCGGGTCTCTTGGCAGGACCGCAGCAACAGCACAGTTGACGGCCACGGCCTGCGCTTCGTATACCAACCGATGCAACGGTGGAAGTTCATCTTTACTCGAAAGACCTTTGCTTGCCGCCGGACTCAAAGGATCAATAAAACCAGCAGATCAATATGTATTTAATTGAAACAACAACCAGATCATGAGCAGCTATAGCTCCACCCGCAGCATATCGCCGCGGATTGCAATGAAGGGCCTCAACTCCTGTATGCCAGAATACCGGACACCAACCGGGAAACTCTTAGGCAGGACTTATATGGCGACTCAAGCACCTCAAAAAATGGATTTTGAGCAATGGAAAGAAGGCATTACGAAAGCTGTCGGTGACCCAAAGTGGAACGCCTGGGACTGTGACATTCAAATGGCAGTCAACGAGTACAACCGCCATCTTTCCAGTACAGCAGGATACGTGTCCCTCGACTGGCAACTCATCAAGGCTATGCTATGGGTTGAAACTGGCGCCAATAACTCACAATGGAACTCCAAGCCCATGCAAATCGGTGTCACGGGAGATCCTGGGCTGTCATCATTTCTGTCGAATGACGAAGGCAGCGACCTGATTCTGCCGCCCGCCTGGAAGGGCCGTCTGACCACGGGATCTGTTCGCTCCATACCCACGCACAATATTCATGCAGGCATTGGCTATCTGCTCATGCGCATGGCCAATTTCGAGTTCCAGGCTGTGCCTGCTTCAGATCCGAAGATGTACGAAGTCACAGTCAAACGCGGTGACAGCCTGGAAAAGATTGCAAAGGCGCAGGGCAGCACCCCAGAGACACTCAAGAGACTCAACCCCAAAGCGGCCACGCTACAGCCGGGGCAGGTTTTGAGGTACCAGAAGGCGTCCGTCCAGCGCGTCATTACAGGCTGGCGCTCCATTTCCGCCAACATGGTGGCGCAACGCTACAACGGCGGCGGCGATCCCAACTACGCACGTAAACTCAACCACACCCTATCGCTGGTTCGCAGCGCAAAGGCGGTCGCATGCGCACAATAAAGCTGACAATCCTGGCACTGGCAGCCTGCATTCCTCTGTGGAGCCTCGCCACGGAAATCATTTCTCAACCCGATGAACGCGCCTTGCGCGAGGAATGCAGTGCCCACTCCCAGGCCGGAATGCGAGACTGCCTGGCGCGCAGGCTCGCAGACAGCCACAAGGCCCTGAAGCAGGCCGAGGAACAGGCAGCCAGCGCACTGGGGCAATGGGATGAGGATGCCAAATATGCCGCACAGGCCAAGGCCAGGCTGTCCGCCTCCGGCAAGGAATTCACGCAGTACCGCGATGCCCAATGCAGCTGGCTTGCTTCTCTGGCTGGCGGCGCAGCCGGCAACGCGACGGAGATCAGGCGCCTGTCCTGTGCTGCAGCACTGAACTTCGGGCGAGCCGCGCAGCTGCGCGACGCCACATCCGAGCTGCCGTTGAAATAGCACGGAGCGCCCGATGCGGGCGCGCCTGAGGTGCGTGTCAGCGGAACTTCACCGGCTGCACGCCCCGGTGCTTAGGCCTGACCACCACGGTGCCCGCAATCTTGTCGTGCCAGCCCTGCTTGCGCGGGTCAAAGGCCACCCAGATCAGCCCCAGGCACAGCGGGATGATGGACACGAAGTAGGCCAGGTAGCGAATGATGGCCTGCCGTGTGCTCATGTCCGCGCCGGTCTGCGCGTCCACGATCCTGGCGGCGATGAGCATCTTGCCCGGCGTGGCCTGTTTCTTGATCCAGAAGATGACGACGGCAATGGCAGGCAGCACCCAGGAGATGACGAAATCGGCCGGGCCGTGCAGCAGTTTTTCGGACTCCAGGTATTCCCAGCCATAGATGGAGATCAGGGCCGGAAGCATGAGCACGAGCAGGATCACGGTGTCGATCAGCGCGGCGCCGGTGCGGGCCCAGAAGCCCACGTATTCGAGATCGTCATCCTGCATGGTGCGCCCTGGTTGGCATATGAGGCTGCCAGTGTGCCACCTCGGTGCCCCGTCAGAAATGCCGCGCAAGGCCAGGGCCTGCGCGGCAGGGTTGCGGCGGCCTGTCGGTCGAACTATCGATCAAATACCGCCTGCAGGTCCTTCTGCCCCGTCACGCCGGACTGCAGCGCCAGCATCAGCAGGATCCGCGCCTTGGGCGCGCGCAGATCGTCGGCCATGACGGCGCCGGCCTCGAACGAGGTCTTGCCGCCGCCCTCGAAGCCGTAGCTGGGCATGACGCGGCCGTTGTGCACGCGCGTGCTGACGACCACGGGCACGTTCTTGCCGATGGCGTACTTGGCGGCATCGAGCATGGCGATGTTCATGTTGCCCATGCCCAGGGCGTCGATGACGATGCCCTTGACGCCACGGTCCACCGCCTGGCGCACGGCCTGGCCGTTGGCGCCGCCGTACATGGGAAAGATCTCCACCTCGGGCATGGTCTGCGCCTGGATGGGCAGGTGCTGGCGGCGCGCGGGGGCGGAGGCGAAGTTCACGCGGTCCGGGTAGACCTCGCCCAGAAAGCCGAATTCACCCGAGCGGAAGGTCTCCACGTTGGCCGTGTGTGTCTTGGTGACGTAGCGCGCGGCGTTGATCTGGTTGTTCATGGCCAGCATGGCGCCCTTGTCGCGCGCCTTGGGGTCCACGGCGATGCGCACGGCGTTGAGCAGGTTGCGCGGCCCGTCGAAGTCGGACACCGAGGCATTGCGCTGCGCGCCTATGAGCACGATGGGCTTGGACGACTGCACGGTCAGGTCCAGCCAGAAGGCGGTTTCCTCCAGCGTGTCCGTGCCGTGCGAGACGATGGCGCCAGCCACCTCAGGGCGGGCCAGCGCGGCCTGTACGGCCTGGGTGAGCTGCACCCAGCGGGCCGGGTCCATGTAGTCGGAGGGCACGTTGGACAGGTTGTTGACCTGGATGCGCGCGTACTTGCCCACGTCGGGCACGGTGGCCAGCAGGTCGTCGCCCGAGATCGCGGGCACGGGCGCGTTCTTGACCGGGTCGATCTTCATGGCGATGGTGCCGCCCGTGGCGATGAACTGGACCACGGGCTTTTCCTGGGCGGCGGCGCTGGTAGCAATCATGGGCAATGTGCAGGCAGTGAGCAGGGCGAGGGCGGTGCGGCGGAAGGCTTTCACGGGTGTTGTCTCCTTGTTGTGATGTCAAGGAGCATGCTAACCATGGCGTGCGGCCGGCCCGCGCTGCCGGCCCTGCGTGAAACCCTGATGGACAGGCGCGATCAGCGCACATCAACGCGCATCAACGCATCAAAGCGCCAGCGCGGCCTCGATGTCCGTGGACAGCTTGGCCGGCGCATCCTGCGGCGCATAGCGGCGGATGACCTGGCCGTCGCGGCCAACGAGGAATTTGGTGAAGTTCCACTTGATGGCCTTGGTGCCGAGCACGCCCGGCGCCTCGGCCGTGAGCCAGCGGTACAGCGGGTGGGCGTTGGCGCCGTTGACGTCGATCTTGCCCATGAGCGGAAAGCGCACGCCAAAGTTCAGGTCGCAGAAGCTGGCAATTTCCGATTCGCTGCCCTTTTCCTGGGAACCGAACTGGTTGCACGGAAAGCCCAGCACCACCAAGCCGCGCTCGCCGTACTGCTCATGCAGCGCCTGCAGGCCGGCGTACTGCGGCGTGAAGCCGCAGGCGCTGGCGGTGTTGACGATGAGCAGCACCTTGCCGCGGTAGTCCGACAGGGGGACGGCCTGGCCCGTGATGGAGGTGGCCTCGAAGTCGTAGGCCGAGCGGGGCGCGGCGGCGGTGTCATTCATGCGGGTGCTCCTGGAGTGGAGCGCCCATGGTAGCGCCGGGACACCCAGGGGCGCGCTGGCCGGGCATGGGGATGCGGACTTGTCTCACAGACAGCAGGCGGCCAAAAACTTACCTTGGAAGGCAACAGGCGGGCACATCGGCCCGCCTGGTCCCGTTTCGCTGGCAGGTGTTTACAAGCCGCATAGGCGCATGCCTGCCGTAGTTTCCGTCCCACGATGAAGAGACCACGTATGAACCCCAACAGCACCCCCACGAAGCAAGCCAAATCCAACGCCGGCAACGGCCATCTGGCGCTGGACCCCAAGGCCCTGGAGGCCGCCAAGCACAGCCTGGACGATGGCGCCGTGACCCCGCACTTCGGGCCCTGGCGCGAGGACATCATCAAGCTGCTCAATGACTCGCTGGCCACCGAGCTGGTGTGCGTGATGCGCTACAAGCGCCACCACTTCACCGCCGTGGGCCTGGCTTCGCCCGCCATTGCCGACGAGTTTCTGGTCCATGCCAACGAGGAAATGGCCCACGCCGACAAGCTGGCCCAGCGCATCGTGCAGTTGGGCGGCGAGCCCGACTTCAACCCCCAGACGCTGACCCAGCGCAGCCATGCCGACTACAACGGCGAGATGGACCTGAAGGCCATGATCCGCACCAACCTGATCGCCGAGCGCGTGGCCATCGAGGCCTACAGCCAGATGATCGACCTGATCGGCGACAAGGACCCGACCACGCGCCGGCTGATCGAATCCATCCTGGAGCAGGAGCAGGAGCATGCGGACGAGCTGTCCGACTGGCTGGAGAAATAAGCACTTCCCGCCAGTACCCGCCAGCCCGACAATACCGGGGCTTGGCCCATAGGCAAGGCACCCCGCGCGAGCGGGGTGCCGTTTTTTTGGGCATTCTCTCGGCTTCGCGGAAATGGTCCCGCCCTATCGGCCCTGATGTCCTGTCATCAGGGCCGTCTTGCAATATGCGCTTTTCTTTCAATGACTTGAAGCTGCCCGACGCTGTGCTCGCAGCCTGGCAAAGGCTGCTGGCCAGCCGCATCGGCCAGCGCGTGGCGGCCCTGCCCTGGTGGCACCGCTGGCCCACGCGGCGTGAATGGCTGCTGTTCGCCGCCGCGCTGCCGCTGCTGTTCGCGCTCTATGTGCTGGCCCTGATCCCGTTCACGCCCGGCATCCGCGACATACGCAAGGCCAAGCTGGAGCAGCCCGCCCAGATCATGAGCGCGGATGGCAAGCAGCTCGCGCAGTTCAAGCGCAGCAACCGGCAGTGGGTGAAGCTCGACGAGATGTCGCCCTCGGTGATCAAGGCGCTGATCGCCACGGAGGACCACCGCTTCTACGAGCACCACGGCATGGACTGGCGGCGCACGCTGGGCTCGGTGGTGCACACGCTGCGTGGCGATCCGCAGGGCGGCTCCACCCTCACCCAGCAGCTCGCACGCAATCTGTACCCGACCGAAATCGGCCGCGCGCCCACGCTCAACCGCAAGCTCAAGGAGGCGATCACGGCCTTCAAGATCGAGGCGCTCTACACCAAGGACGAGATCCTCGAAACCTATCTGAATACCGTCCCCTTCCTCTACAACGCCTTCGGCATAGAGATGGCGGCGCGCACCTATTTCGACAAACCGGCCGCGCGGCTGACGGTGCTGGAAAGCGCCACGCTGGTGGGCATGCTCAAGGGCACGAGCTACTACAACCCGGTGCTCAACCCCGACCGCGCGCTGTACCGCCGCAACACGGTGCTGTCGCAAATGGTCAAGCGCGGCGTGCTGCAGGAGGCCGAGTTCGCCCAGCTCAAGAAGCGCCCCATGCGCATCAATTTCGAGCGCCAGGAAGAGCCCCTGGGCATGGCGCCCCACTTCGCGCAGCAGCTGCGCAAGTGGCTGATCGACTGGGCCGACCGCAACGACTACAACATCTACACCGACGGCCTGGTGGTGCACACCACCATCGACTCGCGCCTGCAGAACTGGGCCAACCAGGCCGTGGCGCGCCAGACGCGCACGCTGCAGGGCGTGGCCAACGGCGCCTGGAGCCAGCGCGACGGCTGGAATGCCGCCAACCCGCTGGTGCAACAGCTGGTGCGAGAGACCCCCGCCTGGCGCGCGGCGCGCAAACGCGCGGACGGCCAAGGCAAGGACAAGGCAACGGACAAGGACAGCGAGGAAGACACCCTCAAGGCCCTGCTGGCCGACAAGGCCTTCATGAAGCAGCTGCGCGAGGACAAGACCCGCGTGCAGGCAGGCTTTGTGGCGCTGAACCCGGCCACCTCCGAAGTGCTGGCCTGGGTGGGCAGCCGCGACTTCACGCAGGACGCCTACGACCATGTGCAGCAGGCACGGCGACAGCCCGGATCGACCTTCAAGCCCTTTGTCTATGGCGCCGCGCTGCAGCAGGGCGCCACCCCCGACGACAAGCGCGTGGACGGCCCCGTGGAAATCAAGCTGCCCGGCGGCGAAGTCTGGCGCCCCACCGACGCCACGCCACCCTCGGGCCGCGAGATGACGCTGCGCGACGCCCTGGCCTATTCCAAGAACACCATCACCGCCGAAGTCATGCAGTCCGTGGGCCCCGCCCGCGTGGCGCGCCTGGCGCGCGCCCTGGGTGTGCGCCAAAGCCCGCTGGACGAAGTACCCGCCCTGGCCCTGGGCAGCAGCCCGGTGTCGCTTCTGGAAATGGTCAACGCCTATGCCAGCCTGGCCCACGGTGGCCGCTGGCTGCCGCCCATGATGGTCACGCGCATCGAGGACGCCGAGGGCAAAGTCATTGCCGAATTCAGCCCGCCCAAGCCCGAGCGCGCGCTGGACGAAGACCACGCCTACGCCCTGGTGGACATGCTGCGCGCCGTGGTGGACAAAGGCACGGCCGTGGCCGTGCGCCAGCGCTACGGCATCCACGCAGACGTGGCCGGCAAGACCGGCACCACCCAGGGCAATGCCGACGGCTGGTTCATCCTCATGCACCCGGAAATCGTCACCGGCGCCTGGGCAGGCTTCAACGACCCGCGCATCACCCTGCGCAGCGACCGCTGGGGCCAGGGCTCGCGCAGCGCCCTGCCCATGGTGGGAGACTTCATGTCCCGCGCCCTGCGCAGCCCCGTCATCGACGCCAAGGCCCGCTTCGAGCCGCCCGAACAAAGCCACTGGTGGTCCGACATGGTCGGCCGCCTGCGCGAACGCATGCAGGACTGGTGGCCTGACCAGCCGCCGCCCGCACAGCCCGGCCAACCCACCACCCCGGAGCCAGCACCGGCTCCAGAACCCGCACCCGAGCCCACGGAGCCACCCGGCCCGGGCCTGTCACCCGGCGAGGAAATCATAGAAAGCACCCCCGCCCTGCCCGCACCCAGCATCCCACTCACCCAGGGCACGCTGGGCCCCACGGACCAGCGCGCAGTGCAGGAAGCCCCCCTCGCCACACCCGCCCTGCCCGGCGGCGAAGACGCCCCCGCAGGCACCGGCGTGGTGATCACGCCGATCCAGCCCTGACCCGGTTGGCTGTTGGCTGTTGGCTGTTGGCTGTTGGCTGTTGGCTGTTGGCTGTTGGCTGTTGGCTGTTCCCCAGCCTCCCCCCTTCTGCCCACGCCTGCGTTGGGCGGGATGCGGGGTGGCAGCCCTGCCGAAGGACAGGGCT
>NZ_LFJT01000030.1:0-76791 GCF_001682645.1 Delftia sp. JD2 | reverse complement strand
CGGCCGCCTCCCGCACGCCCGCCACCCGGGCCGGGCGCACCGGCCGAGGCCTGCTCTCCCTGCGCCGGCGCCCGCTTGTTCCACCACCACAGCCCGCCCCCCGCCACCAGGGCCAGTGCCACCACGCCCCACATCAGGGCGGGCCGTACCCGGCCGCGCTGGCGTACGCCGTGGGCATCTGCAACAAAGGGGCTGCTTGACAGGCGTTTCATGGTCACTGCGGGAAGTCGTGGGAGGAAACCGTGGGTCCGGCCCCAGAACAGGGAACGGCGGCGGATGCGGCTATGGTAGCCAGTCCCATGCTCTCCAAAACGAGGCAGATCGCCGTTTTACGCAGGCATTACCCCCGCTTTACCCCGGCTTTACCCGCTCTGACCAGGGCGTTTTCGGAACAGGTCGAGCACCCGTCGGCAGGGTCTCAGACAGGGCACGGCGCTCAAAACACTGTTGACCCAGGCACGGCCAATGCGGGGCGCATCAGCCCGAAAGTCCATTGAAAACAAGGCATTGCACTCCAACCCGGCGCAGGTCGCGCCTTGCACCCCGTTGGACTGCACCCCGCGCTTGTGGCTACCATGCGCGGCCGCCGGCCTGCAGGCGCAGGCCGCCATCCATCCGTCCCAGGAGAACACCATGACGACTGCCAACCCACGCCTGACCGACCACCCCGAAGAAGCCGCCGTGCGCGTGCCGCTGGAGCTGTACATGCGCGGCCATGCCGAGGACAACAGCGCCCACATGCGCGCCGCCTTCATGCCCACCGCCCGCATCGAAAGCGTGCGCGAAGGCCCGCTGACCTCCTGGGACATCGACACCTACTGCGCCCGCTTCAAGGGCCAGCCCGCCGCCGACGAGGCCACGCGCCGCCGCAGCATCGACGCCATCGACATCGGCGGCACGGCGGCCAGCGCCAAGATCACCCTGGTGCACGGTGCCATCACCTTCATCGACTACTTCGTGCTGCTTAAAACAGAAGCCGGCTGGAAGATTGCCAACAAGGCCTTCCATGCCCAGCCGCACTGACATCACCAGGGCTTGAAATGGGCCAGCAGGCCGTAGGTCAGCGCACCAGCCAAGGTCGGCATGGCAATGCCTCCCCGCACCAGGCGTGCAAGGCAGATGGCCAGCAGCGCCAGGGCGATCACGGCCACCCGCCCCCAGCGGACATCGCTGGCCAGCAGCCCCCAGGTTGACACCACGAACAGGGCAGCGATGGCAGCGGGCCCGACACCCGCCAGCCACCTCTGCACCTTCCGGGACGCCCGTGCAGAGTGCCCTCTGCGGCGTGCCTGCCACAACGGCAACCAGCGCAGGCAAAAGGTGCCGGCACCGCACAACAGCAAGATCCAGAATGTGTACGACATGGTGATCAGCCCCTATCGGCCGTGGCCGCATGCGCCAGCGCACCGCACAGGATCGCCAGCGCCAGGGCGTGGTAGCTCGGGATGAAGCAAACCAGCACCGCAGCGACAACGGCGGCCGTGAGCACCGCACGCCACCAGCGCAGCACCCCCGCCTCCAGCAGCAGCGCAAAGAACAACGCGGGCAGAACGAAGGCCAGCCCCTCGCGGACGGCTGCCGGCCACCGATCCACCTCGCCCACCAGCGTCACCCCCATCACCGTGCCGCCCACCCAGGCCGCGTAGGCGCCAAGTTGCAAGCCCAGAAACCAGTGCTCGCGCTCGGCCTCTGGCACGCCCTGCATCTTGCTCATGGCGGTGGCAAACACCTCGTCGGTCAGGCCAAAGGCCAACCAGGGTGTGGCCAGGTGCTGCCGCGGCCCCAGCACCACCTGCAGGGCCGGGCCATACAGCACATGCCGCGCATTCATCAACAGCACCGTGGGCAAAGCGGTCCACAGCCCGGCTCCCGAAGCCAGCAACGAAATCAGCAGGAACTGGCTGGCTCCGGCATAGACCAGCACGGAAGCCAGCACGGCAGTGGATGGAGCAAGACCCGCCTGAACGGCCGCCACGCCAAAGGAAAAAGCAATCGGCAGATAGCCCGTCGCCACGGAGAGGCTGGCCGTCAGGCCGGCAGCCAGCGGACGAGCGCCGCTCACGCCGCGCCTCCGAACCATTTCGCCACAGGATTGCCGACAATCGTGCCGGGCAAGCCGGCCTCATTCCCAGCCAAACACATGATCGCCCCCCTCTATGAAAGAAGATCGATCAATATAGCGCCTCAACTCCCGTCACTGCAGGCCCGTGCCACCCGCCTGCGGCGCCCCGTCTAACCCACCCCGCACACCAGCGGCGTGATGCCCTCGGGCCCGTCATCCTCCAGCGGCTGCGGGGGCTGGGCTGCGGCGAGCTTGCCTTCTTCCACGGTCATGCCGCGCGGCAGGGCCACGCCGTTCTTGGCGGCCAGGACCTCGGCCATGATGCTGACGGCGATTTCGGGCGGGGTCTTGCTGCCTATGTACAGGCCGATGGGGCCACGCAGGCGCGCCAGTTGCGCGTCGCCCAGGCCGAAGTGCTCGCTCAGGCGCTGCAGGCGCAGCGCGGTGTTGCGGCGCGAGCCGATGGCGCCCACGTAGAAGGCCGGGGATTCCAGGGCTTCCATGAGGGCCAGGTCGTCGAGCTTGGGGTCGTGCGTGAGGCCGATGATGCAGGTGCGCGCATCGGCGCGCATGGTGCGCACGAGGTCGTCGGGCATCTCGCGCGACAGCTGCACGCCGGCCACGCTCCAGTGGCGGCTGTATTCCTCGCGCGGGTCGCAGACGGTGACCGCAAAGCCGTTGAACAGCGCCATGGTGGCCAGGTATTCGGACAGCTGGCCTGCGCCGATGAGCAGCATGCGGTACTCGGGCCCGAAGCTGTTGGCGACCTGCTGCCCGTCATGCACCAGCGGCTCGGGCGCGTCGCTGACCTGCTGGACGACCTGGCCCGTGGCCTTGTCCACGGTGCGCCGCACCATGCGGCCTTCGTCCAGCCATTGGACGAGTTGCTGCAGCGCAGCAGCGTCGGGATTGAATTCGAGCAGCAGCTCCAGCGTGCCGCCGCAGGGCAGGCCGAAGCGGTGGGCCTCGTCGGCGCTGACGCCGTAGCGCAGCAGCCGGGGCGCGCCGTCTCGCAAGGCGTCGGCGTCTGAGGCGTGGCTGTAGCGGGCGATCAGGTCGTCCTCGATGCAGCCGCCGGACACGGAGCCGACCACGGCGCCCGAAGCCCCCAGCGCCATGATGGAGCCGATGGGCCGGGGCGACGAGCCCCAGGTACGCACCACCGTGGCCAGCAGCGCGCGCTCGCCCTGAGCGCGCCATTGCGCGAGGTGGCGCAGAACATGAACATCCAGGTTTTCCATTGCAAATCTCCACGCCGGCACCTGGCTTGCCTGTGCAGCTGGGCGCCTGGCGTTTTTCGGCGGCTATTGTCTCTCTGCATCAAGAAGGGTGCTGCAGCATGTAAAAAGGGCTTGGTAGCGCAGGGCGAAGCATAGAAGCCACAACAAATCTGAGGCCAGAGACGCCGAGCAAGAGCCGCCTCGCGGCGAGGGCGTCGTCCCCCTCCCGCGAAGCGAGAGAGGGGGAAGCGGCGCAGCCGCTCAGGGGGAGCGCCCTAGTACCGCGAGAGCAGCCAGCCGGCCCCGAGAACGACGACGATGGCCAGCCCCCAGCACCACAGCGGGATGGCGCGGCGCGAGCGTTCCTCGGCCTCGGTGGCCGGTGCGGCATCCAGCGGCGTGGCCACACCGGCTGCGGCGTCGTGCTCCCAGGCCTGGGCGTCCACGGTGGGCTCGATGTGGCCGGTTTCATCGGCCAGGCCGGCAGGCAGGTGGGACAGTTCGGCGGTGTCGCCTGCATCGGCAGGCGCTGCCGGCGCGCGCGGGTGGCGCTGCTGCATCAGCGTGTCGAAGCGCGCGAAGAAGTCGTCGGCCATGTTGCGCGCAGCGCCGTCGATCAGCCGCTGGCCCAGCTGGGCGATCTTGCCGCCGACCTGGGCCTGCACGCTGTAGCTGAGCAGGCAGCGCGGCTGGCCTGCGGCGTCAGCGGGCTCGGGGGTGAGGGTGACGTCGGCCTCGCCCTTGCCGAAGCCGGCCACGCCGCCCTGGCCTTCAAAGGCGATGCGGTAGCGCTCGGGCGGCGTGATGTCGGACAGCGTGACCTTGCCGCTGAACTTGGCCGATACCGGCCCCACCTTGACCGCCATGCCCACGGCGTACTGGTCATCGCCCAGGGGTTCGAAGCGGTCGCAGCCGGCCAGGCAGGCCTTGAGCGTTTCGGGATCGTTGAGCGCCTCCCAGGCCTGCTGCTGGCTGACGGCAAGGGAACGGCTGGCTTGCATTTCCATGGCAATTCCTTTCTGCGATGGGGGTGGCCGCAAGCGGCTCAGCGGCCTGGCGCCGCCAGCAGCCGCGCCAGGTGACCGGCCAGTTGCTGCAGCGATTCCAGGTTGTGTACCGCAAGCATGGCATGGGCATGACGATGCAGCACGGCTGCCCCCTGGGCCAGTGGGGCATACCCGTCAAAGCGCAGCAGCGGGTTGAGCCACAGCAGCCGCGCGCTGTGGCGGCGCAGCCAGGCCAGTTCGCGGTCCAGCTCGGCGGCATCGCCGGTGTCCAGGCCGTCGCTGATGATGAGCACCAGGGTGCGCCGGCCCACCAGGCCTGAAACCCGGTGGCGCGCATGCAGGCGGCGCAGTTCGCCCAGGCTGCTGCCCAGGCGCGTGCCGCCGCCAAAGTCGGCAATGGCGGCGTTGGCGCGCTCGAGCATGGCGTCGGTATCGGCCTGGGCAAAGGCCGGGCCCAGGTCGCGCAACTCGGTGCCGAAGCTGAAGACCTGGCGGCGCAGGCCCGCATGGCGCTGCGTGCTGGTGGCCGCGTGCAGGAAGGCCAGCAGCAGCCGCGCATAGCGCTCCATGGAGCCCGAGACATCGACCAGGGCCAGCCAGGGCAGCGGCAGGCGCCGCCGTTCGCGTCGCAGCAGCTGCAGCATTTCGCCACCATGGTGCGATGCCGCACGCAGGCTGGCAGCCCAGTCGGGCACCGCGCCGCGCTGGCCGGTGCGCGTGCGGCGGCTGCGGTAGCGGGGCAAGGGAAGGGCAATGTCCCTGGCCAGGCGCTGCACCAGCAGGTATTCGCTGGCGCTGAGCTGGTTGAAGTCGGCATGGCGCAGGCGGTGGCGCTCGCTGGCCGTCATGGCGGCGTCCAGCTTCAGCTCTTCATCGACGGCGGCCCTACCCTCGCCTTCCTGGCGGGGCGACAGGGCTTCCTGCACGCGCGGGCGGTGGCGCGGCGCGGACGGCCGGGGCGCCTGCGGCAGCAACTGGGCCAGCAGTTGCCGGGCCACGTCGGGATTGCGGAAGTAGGCGTCGAACAGTTCGCGGAACACGGCGCGGTCCTGGGCGTTGCTCACAAATACGGCCTCCAGCGCTGCGGCCATGTCCTCGCGCGCCAGGCCGACCAGGGTCAGGGCCTGCTGGGCCAGCGCCATGCGCCCGCCATCCACGGGCACGCCCGCGCGGCGCAGCGCACGCGCAAAGCCGACCAGGTTGCCAGCCAGCTTGCCGCTGCGCGCATCGCCCAGCCAGCTGGTGCGCTCGCCCCCATCGGCGGCACCGGCCGCACCGGCTGCCCCAGCCGTCACGGCGCGGGCTCCGGCGCCAGCAGTTGCTGCAGCCGCTCGGGCGTGAGCGCGGCCACGTCCTCGCGCTGCTTGAAGAGGATGCCGGCCGTGTCGTGCACGACTTCGGGATCGACCACCAGGGTGTCCAGCGCCACCAGGGCCTTGGCCCATTCCACGCTTTCGGCAATGCCGGGCACGCGCTGGAAGGCGTCGGCAAAGGGCTGGCTGCGCAGCCGCCCCACGAAGCTTGCCACCTGGGCGGTCAGGGCCTGCCCGGCCCCGGGCACCAGGGCGCGCACGATGGCCAGCTCGCGCTCGCGCCCGGGATAGTCCAGCCAGTGGTAGAGGCAGCGGCGCTTGACGGCGTCGTGCAGGTCGCGCGTGCGGTTGCTGGTGAGCACGGTCACGGGCGGCACGCGCGCCGCCACCGTGCCCAGCTCGGGAATGCTGACCTGGTACTCGCCCAGGTATTCGAGCAGGAAGGCCTCGAAGGGCTCGTCGGCGCGGTCGATCTCGTCGATCAGCAGCACGGCGCCGGGCTCTGGCTGCTGCAGGGCCTGCAGCAGCGGGCGGCTTACCAGATAGCGCTCCTGGTAGACCTCCTGCTCGGCGCGCTGCATGCGGTCCCGCTCGGGTGTGGCCGCGGGCTGCGCCGAGGCCAGCTCGGCCGCGCGCAGGTGCAGCAGCTGGGCCGCGTAGTTCCATTCATACAGCGCCTCGCGCTGCTCCATGCCGTCATAGCACTGCAGCCGGATCAGGCGGCGCTCCAGCACGCGCGCCAGCGCCTGGGCCAGCGCGGTCTTGCCCACGCCGGGCTCGCCCTCCAGCAGCAGCGGCCGCTGCAGCCGCAGGGCCAGGAAGACGGCCGTGGCCAGGCGACGGTCGGCGAAATAGCCTTCGGCCTGCAGCGCGGCGACCAGGGCGTCTATGGAGGCGATGGCTTGCTCGGGAACCTTCATTCAGTCCTTATCCAATCGTCATGGAACTGCGCTTCGTCTGCGCTGCGCAAAACTGGCGCAATCCAACTCAGGGACACCGAGGAAGGGCCGCCCCGCACCGAGGGTGTCGTCCCCCTTCAAGGGGGAAGGCGCGAAGCGACTCAGGGGGTCACCATAGTCACCCCAGCATCTGCGATACCGCACGCTGCGTCTGCACGCTGATCAACTGCGCCCGGTAGCGCGCGCTGGCATGCAGGTCGCTGTTGAGGTCGGCATGGTCGATCAGCACCTGGGCGGCCGCGTCGGGCGTGAAGCTCTGGTTGAGCGCGGCCTCCAGCCCCGCATGGCGGAACACGCTGAGCCCGGCGCCCGTGATGGCCACGCGCACGCCGCTGTCGGTCTGGGCGACGAAGACGCCCACCAGGGCGAAGCGCGAGGCGGGCTGCTTGAACTTGAGGTAGGCGGCCTTCTTCGGCACGGGAAAGCGCACGGCCGTGATCAGCTCGCCGCTGCCCAGCGCCGTGGTGTACATGCCCTGGAAGAAGTCGTCGGCCGCGATCTCGCGCCGGTCGGTGACGACGGTGGCGCCCAGGCCCAGCACGGCGCTGGGGTAGCAGGCAGCGGGGTCGTTGTTGGCCAGCGAGCCGCCGATGGTGCCGCGCGCACGCACCTGGCGGTCGCCGATGCCGCCGGCCAGCTCGGCCAGGGCCGGGATGGCGGCCTGGACCTGCGGGTTGGCGGCCACGTCGGCATGGCGCGTCATGGCACGGATTTCCACGGTCTGGCCGTTGACGGCAATGCCGGCCAGGCCCTGGACGCGGTTCAGGTCCACGATCTGTTCGGGCCGCGCCAGGCGCAGGCGCATCGATGGCAGCAGGCTCTGGCCGCCGGCCAGGTACTGGCCGCCCTGCGCGGCCAGCGCGGCGGCGTCGGCCGTGGTGCCCGGGGCTTCATAGGTGAATGCGTACATGGCGCTCTCCTCAGGATGTGGCTGCGGCGTCGATGGCCGACCAGACACGGTGCGGGCTGGCCGGCATGTCCAGGTCCCTGACACCCAGGGGATGCAGTGCGTCGAGCACGGCATTGATGACGGCGGGCGGCGAGCCGATGGCCCCCGCCTCGCCGCAGCCCTTGGTGCCCAGCGGGTTGTGCGTGCAGGGCGTGCAGACGGTGCCGAGCTTGAATTCGGGGAAATCGTCGGCGCGCGGCATGGCGTAGTCCATGAAGCTGCCGGTGAGCAGCTGGCCGGTCTCGCGGTCGTAGACGCAGTTTTCCAGCAGCGCCTGGCCTATGCCCTGGGCCACGCCGCCGTGCACCTGGCCCTCGACGATCATGGGATTGATGATGGTGCCGAAGTCGTCCACGGCGCTGAAGCGGTCCACGCGCACCACGCCCGTGGCCGGGTCCACCTCGACCTCGCAGATGTAGGTGCCTGCGGGGAAGGTGAAGTTGGTGGGGTCGTAGAAGGCGGTTTCGTTGAGGCCGGGCTCCAGCTTGTCCAACGGGTAGTTGTGCGGCACATAGGCGGTGAGCGCGATCTGGGCAAAGGGGATCTTCTTGTCCGTGCCGCGCACCGTGAACTCGCCGCCCGCGAAGTCGATGTCGGCGTCGCTGGCCTCCATCAGGTGGGCCGCGATTTTCTTGGCCTTGGCCTCGATCTTGTCCAGCGCCTTCATGATGGCCGCGCCGCCCACGCTGATGGAGCGCGAGCCATAGGTGCCCATGCCGAAGGGCACACGGCCCGTGTCGCCGTGGACGATGTCCACGTTCTCCACGGGTATCCCCAGGCGCGCGGCCACCACCTGGGCAAAGGTGGTCTCGTGCCCCTGGCCATGGCTGTGCGAGCCCGTGAACACGGTGACGCTGCCTGTGGGGTGCACGCGCACCTCGCCGCATTCGAACAGGCCTGCCCGCGCGCCCAGGGCGCCCGCGATGTTGCTGGGCGCCAGGCCGCAGGCTTCGATGTAGCTGCTGTAGCCCAGGCCGCGCCTGAGGCCCCGCGCCTCGCTGTCGGCCCGGCGCGCGGCAAAGCCGGCCACGTCGGCCAGGGCCTCGGCCTTGTCCATGCAGGCGCCATAGTCGCCCACGTCGTACTGCAGGGCCACGGGCGTCTGGTAGGGGAAGCTGGTGACGAAGTTGCGCCGCCGGATCTCGGCCTGGGTCAGGTTCAGCTGCCAGGCGCAGCGGCTGACCAGGCGCTCCAGCAGGTAGGTGGCCTCGGGCCGGCCCGCGCCCCGGTAGGCATCGACGGGGGCGGTGTGGGTGAACCAGGCATCGACTTCCACATAGACCTGGGGCGTGGCGTACTGGCCGGCCAGCAGGGTGGCATAGAGGATGGTGGGCACGGCGCTGGCGAAGGTGCTCAGGTAGGCGCCCAGGTTGGCATCCGTGTGCACGCGCATGGCCAGGAACTTGCCGCTGGCGTCCATGGCCATCTCGGCATGGCTGACGTGGTCGCGGCCATGGGCGTCGGTGAGGAAGGACTCGCTGCGGTCGGCCGTCCACTTGATGTTGCGGTTGAGCTTTCGCGCACCCCAGGTCAGGCAGACATCCTCGGCATACAGGAAGATCTTGGAGCCGAAGCCGCCGCCCACGTCGGGCGCGATCACGCGCACCTTGTGCTCGGGCAGGCCCATGACGAAGGCCGTCATCAGCAGCCGCTCGACGTGCGGGTTCTGGTTGGCCACGTACAGCGTGTACTCGTCATTGGCGCGGCTGTAGCTGCCGATGGCCGCGCGCGGCTCCATGGCATTGGGGATCAGCCGGTTGTTGACCAGGTCCAGCTGGGCGATGTGGGCGGCACCGGCGAACACGGCATCCACGGCGGCCTTATCGCCGATGGCCCATTTGTAGCAGTGGTTGTCGGGGGCGATGTCATGCACCACCGCGCCGGGCACGCTGCCGGCCGCCGCGTCGGCCACCAGCACCACGGCAGGCAGCGGGTCGTAGTCCACCTCCACCAGCTCGGCCGCGTCGCGCGCCTGCTCCAGCGTCTCGGCCACGACCATGGCGACCTGGTCGCCCACGTAGCGCACGGTGTCCAGCGCCAGGATGGGATGCGGCGGCTCCTTCATGGGCTCGCCATTGGTGCTGGTGATCAGCCAGCCGCAGGGCAGGCCGTTGATCTTGTCGGCCGCCACATCGGCGCCCGTGAGCACGCCGATGACGCCGGGCGCGGCCTTGGCCGCATCGGTGGAAACGGAGCGCACACGCGCATGCGCGTGCGGCGAGCGCACGAACACCGCATGGGCCTGGGCGGCCAGCGCGATGTCTTCGGTGTACTGGCCCGCGCCCGTGAGAAAGCGGTAGTCCTCCTTGCGCTTGACGGGCTCGCCGATGTGGGGGAGCTTGGAAAAGTCGGATGCACCCATGGCTGTCTCCTTGTGGTGACCTGCGGCGCTCAGGCCGCAGGTCCTGCCATGGCCTGGCTGCCCTTTTTCACGGCAGCCACGATGTTCTGGTAGCCCGTGCAGCGGCACAGGTTGCCCTCCAGCGCCTCGCGGATCTCGCGATCGCCCGCGCACGGCTGGCGCTGGCACAGGTCCACGGCGCTCATGACCATGCCCGGCGTGCAAAAGCCGCATTGCAGGCCGTGGCACTCCTTGAAGGCCGCCTGCATGGGGTGCAGGCCGCCGTCGATATCCGCCAGCCCTTCGATGGTGCGCACCTCGCAGCCCTCGGCCTGCACGGCCAGCATGGCGCAGGACTTGACGGCGTGGCCGTCGACGATGACGGTGCAGGCCCCGCACTGGCTGGTGTCGCAGCCCACATGCGTGCCGGTCAGGCGCAGGTGCTCGCGCAGCGCATGCACGAGCAAGGTGTTGGGAGGAACATCAATGCGCTGCGCGCGCCCGTTGACGGTGAGCTGGACATTCATCGTGCTGTCTCCTGCCTGTGATCGGCGGTGATCTGGAACGTGGGGGAACGCCGGAAACCTCGCCTGCCATGGTCGCCCTGCCCGCAGGCGCCCGTTCTAGGGTTGACCCGCAAGCCCGGGCCGGGCGGCGCGGATATTCTCAAAATGACACAGTTGCCTGCGCAGCCTCCGCCATCAGCGGCCGGGTCTTCGCCTGCGCCCGCTTCTGCGCCCCGCTTCTGCACCCGCCTGCCAGCCCGTTCGCAATCCCTTGCCAGCCAGCCACAGGAGTTCCCGCCCCATGTTCGCCCTGAGCCCCGACGCCGCGCAGCCCTGCCCCGCCGATCCGCGCCACCAGCAGGTCGCCCGGGCCCGCAGCCTGGTTTTCGGCGATCAGGCGCTGGCCGGTTCACCGCCCGGCATCGCACCCTGGCTGTGGCGCTCCTGGCAGCGCTGCCTGGCGGCAGGCCGCCGCCCGGACGAGCGCGTGGTCTACGAAGCATTGGGGCCGCATGCGCTGCGCCAGACCCGTGATGGCCATGAGGTGCTGCTGCAGGCCGCGCGCCCCGTGATGGCCCAACTGGTGGGCGCCGTGGGCGCCATGCACTACTTCAGCCTGCTGACCGATGCACGCGGCACGGTGCTGGAGGTGCAGGGGCCGCTGGAGCGCAGCGACATCCGCGTGCAGGCCATCGCCCGCGTGGGCGTGGACCTGTCCGAGCAGGGCGTGGGCACCACGGCCATTGGCGCGGCCCTGGCCGAGCACAGCCCCGTCTGGCTGCACCGGGCCGAGCATTTCTTCGAGGCCAACCGCCACTACAGCTGCGCGGGTGCGCCGCTGTCCGGCCCGGACGGCCGCTGCCTGGGCATGCTGGACATCACGGGCGTGGACGTGCCGGAGCGGCCCGAACTCATGCACCTGGCGCTGCGCTGCGCCCGCGCCATCGAGGACCGCCTGCTGCGCGCCCTGCCCCATGCCCTGCTGCTGCACCTGAACTGGCCCGGCGGGCCGCTGGGCCAGGAGGGCGAAGGCCTGCTGGCCGTGGACGCCGAAGGGCATGTGGCGGGCAGCAATACCCTGGCCCGCCAGCTGGTGCCCCAGCCGCTGTCGCTGCCGGGCCAGCCGCTGCACTGCAGCGAACTGCTGGCCATGCCCTGGACGGCGCTGGTGGACCATGCGCGCCAGCGCCCCAACGAGCCGCTGCGCCTGCCGCTGTGGTCGGGCCTGCGGCTGCAGGCCCTGGTGCAGCCCGGCCCCCAGCTGCGCCAGCTGCTGCCTGCGCTGGGCACGGCAGCGCTGGCCACAGCCGCCCAGCCCAGCCCGCTGCGCGCCAGCGAGGGCGTGCTGATCGAGCAGGCCCTGCAGGACGCCCAGGGCAATGTGACCCGGGCCGCCCGCGCGCTGGGCATCAGCCGCGCCACGCTGTACCGCAAACTGGGGGCCCGCAAGCCACACACCACCACTTGAACGGGACGTTTCCTCGGGTTCACACGGATTTCTTTTAGGGGGAGCAGGCCGCCTGCGGCGGTCGGGTCTCCGTAGAATCGACGGCTTTGGTCCATGCGCCGACAAGAGCGCTGCGCGCCGGCCTACAGGCTGGCGTACGGCGACGGACCCAATACAGCCTACTTTTTGGAGACACCATGCAGGCTTTGCTCAAATTCTCAAGGGGGGTCGACTGGCTCAACAGCCTGGTCGGGCGATGGCTTATCTGGCTAATCCTGGCCTCCACGGTCATCAGCGGCATCAATGCCATCGTTCGCAAGGTGTTGCACACCAGCTCGAACGCCTACCTCGAAGTGCAGTGGTACCTGTTCGCGGCCTCCTTCCTGCTGGCCGCCGGCTACACGCTGCTGCAGGGCGAGCATGTGAAGGTGGATGTGATCGCCAGCCGCCTGTCCAAGCGCACGCAGATCTGGATCGACATCTTCGGCTTCGTCTTCTTCCTGACCCCCATGGCGCTGGCCATCCTGTGGTTCGGCACGCCGTTCGTGATCCAGGCCATGCAGACCGGCGAGATGTCGGGCAACGCAGGCGGCCTGGTGCGCTGGCCCGTCTACCTGATGATCCCCATCGGCTTCGGACTGCTGCTGCTGCAGGGCATGTCGGAGCTGATCAAGCGCATCGCCTTCCTGAAGGGCCTGATCGACGATCCCACGGCCAAGAAGGGCGAGAAGACCGCCGAGGAAGACCTGGCCGACGCCCTGCGCGGGCTGGCAGGTGCCAAGGACAAAAGCGGGCAAAGCGCCTGATCGGGGAAACAGACATCATGGAATTCGTGATCCACAACCTGGCCCCGATCATGTTCGCGGGGCTGATACTTTTCCTGCTCGTGGGTTTTCCCGTGGCATTCAGCCTGGGCGCCTGCGGCCTGTTCTTCGCCTTTGTCGGCATCGAACTGGGCGTGCTGCCCGAAGCCCTGCTGCAGGCCCTTCCGCTGCGCATCTTCGGCATCATGCAGAACGAGACGATGCTGGCCATACCGTTCTTCACCCTCATGGGGCTGATACTGGAGCGAAGCGGCATGGCCGAGGACCTGCTGGAGACCGTGGGCCAGCTCTTCGGCCCCGTGCGCGGCGGCGTGGCCTTTGCGGTGATCTTCGTGGGCGCGCTGCTGGCGGCGACCACGGGCGTGGTCGCGGCATCGGTGATCTCCATGGGCCTGATCTCCCTGCCCATCATGATGCGCTACGGCTATGACCGCCGGGTGGCCTCGGGCGTGATCGCGGCCTCCGGCACGCTGGCGCAGATCATTCCGCCGTCCCTGGTGCTGATCGTGCTGGCCGACCAGCTGGGCCGCAGCGTGGGCGACATGTACAAGGGCGCCTTCCTGCCGGGCCTGATGCTGACGGGCTGCTATGCGCTGTTCATCGTCGTGCTGGCCATCTTCAAGCCCGCCATGGTTCCCGCCCTGCCGCCCGAGGCGCGCACGCTGCGCGAGCCCAATGGCAATTCCGGCCTGCCTTCCACCCTGGTGCTGACCGTGCTGTGCGTGGCCGCCTCCATCGTGGTGGGACAGTACATGCCCCAGCTGCACACCTGGTGGTCCGGCGAGGTGGTCGAGAAGGTCGCGCTGGACGAGACCATCGTGGTGTCCATGTGCTTCGGCGTGGCCCTGGCCTTCATCGCCGCCATGTTCAACAAGCTCACGGGCCTGCACCTGCTCAGCCGCATGGCCGAGCGCGTGACCTTCGTGCTGATCCCGCCGCTGCTGCTGATCTTCCTGGTGCTGGGCACCATCTTCCTGGGCGTTGCAACCCCCACCGAAGGCGGCGCCATGGGCGCGCTGGGCGCGGCCATCATGGCCTTCGCTCGCGGCCGCCTGAACATGGACCTGCTCAAGCAGGCGCTGATGTCCACCACCAAGCTGTCGTGCTTCGTGATGTTCATCCTGATCGGCGCGACCATGTTCGGCCTGACCTTCCAGGGCGTGGACGGCCCCAAGTGGGTGGAGGAACTGCTGGTGTCCCTGCCCGGCGGCGAGATCGGCTTCCTGATCGTGGTCAACATCATGATCTTCGTGCTGGCCTTCTTCCTGGACTTCTTCGAGCTGTCCTTCATCGTCGTGCCGCTGCTGGCCCCCGTGGCCGACAAGCTGGGCATCGACCTGGTCTGGTTCGGCGTGCTGCTGGCCGTGAACATGCAGACCTCGTTCATGCACCCGCCCTTCGGCTTCGCGCTGTTCTTCCTGCGCAGCGTGGCCCCCGCCAAGGCCTACGTGGACAAGGTCACCAAGAAGATGACCGAGCCCGTGACCACCATGCAGATCTATGCAGGTGCCATTCCCTTCGTGGTGCTGCAGCTGTTCATGGTGGCCCTGATCATCATCTTCCCCGGCATCGTCTCCAGCGGGCTGGACAAGAAGGTGGAGTACGACCTGGACAAGGTGCGCCAGGAGATGGAGGCATCCATGCCCGAGGCCATCGACTTCAACGACCCCATGTTCAACGGCGACGGCGCGAACCAGCCGCCTGCCCCCGGAGCAACGCCTGGCGAGCCCTCGGCCCCGGGCAGCGAGGACGATGCACTCAAGGCGCTGCAGGACCAGTTGCAGCGCGAGCAACCGGCAACGCCGGGCGAGAGCAAGTCCGGCAGCTGATCGCAGGCTCCCTCAAGGGCAGCAAAGGCCCCGCAACCGCGGGGCCTTTTTTCGTTCGGGCCCCGGCGTGCGCCGGTCCCCTGCGCGCATGAAAAAAGCCGGGCAGTGCCCGGCTTTCCTGCATGACGCCCGAGGGCGCCGCGACTTCACAGCTTTTGCGCCGACATGAAGGCGTCGTAGCGCGCCTCGGCAAAGCGGAACCACAGCACCTCGTCGCGCTGGAAGTTGCGGTAGTCGCCGTAGATCTTCTTCCACGCAGGGTTTTTCTCGGCCAGCTCCGCATAGACCGCCATGGTGGTCTTGTAGGAAGCATCGAGCACGGTCTGCGGGAAGGCCAGCACCTTGGCCTTGCTGGCCACCAGTTGCTTGAGCGCGCCGGGATTGCGCGCGTCGTAGCGGGCCTGGGTGACCACGTGGGCCTCGTGCGATGCGGCCTGCACCATGGCGCGCTGCTCGGGCGTCAGCGCGGCCAGCGCCTTCTGGTTCACGTAGAACTCGAGGTTCAGGCTGCCTTCCCACCAGCCGGGGTAGTAGTAGAACGGAGCGACCTTGTTGAAGCCCAGCTTGAGGTCGTCATAGGGGCCGATCCATTCGGCCGCATCGATGGTGCCCTTTTCCAGCGCCTGGTAGATTTCGCCGCCCGGGATGTTCTGGGGCACGCCGCCCATGCGCTCGATGATCCGGCCCGCGAAGCCGCCGATGCGGAACTTCAGGCCCTTGATGTCCTCGGGTGTCTTCACCTCCTTGCGGAACCAGCCCCCCATCTGTGCGCCCGTGTTGCCGCCCAGGAAGTTGACGATGCCGTATTCGGCATAGAACTCGCGCATCAGCTTGCCGCCGTTGCCGTCCACGATCCACGCCGTGAGCTGGCGCGAGTTCATGCCGAACGGAATGGCGCCGCCAATGGCAAAGGCCTCATTCTTGCCAAAGAAGTAGTAAGGCGCCGTGTGCGCGATCTCCACCGTGCCGTTCTGCACGCCATCGACCACGCCGAAAGCGGGCATCAGCTCGCCGGCCGCATGCACCGAGACCTCGAACTTGCCGCCCGACATCTCCTTGATCGCCTTGGAGAACACCTCGGCCGAGCCGTAGATGGTGTCCAGCGAGCGCGGGAAGCTCGACGCCAGGCGCCAGCGTATTGCCGCCTGAGCGTGAACGGCCGGTGCCGCTGCGGCAGTCAACACACCGGCCAGACCGGCGTGCTTGAGTGCTTTTCTTCTGTCCATCACTGTCTCCTCCTGGTTCGCTCTGCTTGAGAGCATTCAAAAAAGGCCGGACTGCTCTTGGCAGCCCGGCCCACATACATCCTCGGAACAAAAAAGCCCCCACGCTACCCTTGCTGCGCAAGGTCCGCTGCCCCCCAGGGGGGCCGCTTTTTGCCTTGGGGCGGCCCGGCGGCAAAAAAGCCCGCCGTCCCCGCTGCATTTCGCAGAGGGGACGCGGGCTTGGCCTGCAGGCTTGGAAGGCATGGACCGTCCTTGTGCGTACTGCTGGCTGGGGAGACCTGGCCTTACAGCTTGGCCGTGGTCATGTAGCTGTTGTAGCGGAACTCCGAGAAGCGCTCCCACAGCAGCTGGTCGCGCTGGAAGGTGCGCAGGCTCTGGTTGATCTTCTTGAACATGGGCGACTTGGCGTCATGCTCGGCCATGATCTCCATGACGGCCTTGTAGCCGGCATCCATGAAGTCCTTGGGGAAGGCCTTGAGCTGGGTCTTGTCGGCCACCAGCTTCTTGAGCGCCACGGGGTTGTTGGCGTCGTACTTGGCCGTCATGTCGCGTGCCGCCACGTTGCAGGCTGCATCGACCATGGCCTTGTACTCGGGCGACAGGGCCGCATACGCCTTGGTGTTGATGAAGAACTCCAGCTCGGCGCCGCCTTCCCACCAGCCGGGGTAGTAGTAGTAGGGAGCGACCTTGTTGAAGCCCAGCTTCTGGTCGTCGTAGGGGCCCACGAATTCCACGGCATCCAGCGTGCCCTTTTCGAGCGCCTGGTAGACCTCGCCCACGGGCATGTTCTGCGCGACCACGCCAAGCTTGAGCATGGCGTCGCCGAACAGGCCGCCGCCCAGGCGCATCTTCAGGCCCTTGAGATCGGCCACCGACTTGATTTCCTTGCGGAACCAGCCACCCATCTGGGTGCCCGTGTTGCCTGCGCTCTGGCTCTTGATGTTGTACTGGGCATAGAACTCGTCCATGAGCTTGCGGCCGCCGCCGTGCTCCATCCAGGCATCCATCTGGCGGGCGGTCAGGCCGAAGGGCACGGCGCAGCCGAAGGCGAAGATGTAGTCCTTGCCGGTGAAGTAATAGGGCGCCGTCAGCGCCATCTCGATGGTGCCGTTCTGGATGCCGTCGACCACGCCGAAGGCGGGCATCAGCTCACCGGCCGCATGCACCGAGACTTCGAACTTGCCGCCCGACATCGCCTTGAGCGTCTTGGAGAACATTTCGGCCGAGCCGAAGATGGTGTCCAGCGACTTGGGAAAGCTCGCAGCCAGACGCCAGCGGATCGCCTCCTGGGCATGGACTGCGGGTGCGGCTCCCACAGCCAGCACGCCAGCGATTCCCGCATGTTTGATGATCGAACGACGGTCCATGAATGTCTCTCCGCGATGTGTTGTGTCAGTCAGAAAAAGCCCCCGCGCCCCCTTGCTGCGCAAGGTCCGCGGCCACCCCGAGGGGGCGCTTTTTGCCTTGGGGCGACCCGGCGGCAAAAAAAACGCACGTTCGCACGTGCATTCACACTGTATCAGGTGGTATCGATTCTAAAAACGCCGCAAAGCAAGCGCGGACGGGGTTTTCCCCCGCGTAGTTCTGCTCGGCTGGCCGGCTGCCCGGCGCCGCTCAGGCCACCGCGCGCTCGGGTGCCAGATGGGCGCGCACCGAGGCCTCGATGCCCGCCGCATCCAGGCCCTGCAGGGCCAGCAGCTTTGCGGGATCGCCGTGCTCGATGAACTCGTCGGGCAGGCCCAGCTGCAGCAGCTGGCGCGTGATGCCCGCGGCCTGCAGCGACTCGGCCACGGCGCTGCCTGCGCCGCCCATGATGCAGCCCTCTTCCACGGTGACGATGAGCTCGTGCGTGGAGGCCACCTGGCGCAGCAGTTCCTCGTCCAGCGGCTTGGCCCAGCGCATGTTGACCACGGTGGCGTCCAGCGCCTCGGCCGCGGCCAGGGCCGGGTACAGCAGGGTGCCGAAGGCCAGGATGGCGACCTGCTTCTTGGCAGACTCGCGGCGCACCTCGCCCTTGCCGAAGGGCAGGCCCTCCAGGCTCTCCAGTGGGGCCACACCCACGCCCGCCCCACGCGGGTAGCGCACGGCCACGGGATGGTCCTGCTCGTAGGCGGTGGTGAGCAGCTGGCGGCATTCGCGCTCGTCGGCCGGGCAGGCCATGCTCATGTGCGGAATGCAGCGCACGAAGGCGATGTCATACGCACCTGCGTGCGTGGCGCCATCAGCGCCGACCAGGCCTGCGCGGTCCAGCGCAAAGACCACGGGCAGCTTTTGCAGCGCCACGTCGTGGATCAGTTGGTCGTAGCCGCGCTGCAGGAAGGTCGAATAGATGGCGACGACGGGCTTGAGGCCCTCGCAGGCCATGCCGGCCGCGAAAGTGACCGCATGCTGCTCGGCAATGCCCACGTCGTAGTAGCGGCCCGGAAAGCGCTTGTGGAACTCCACCATGCCCGAGCCCTCGCGCATGGCGGGGGTGATGCCCACCAGGCGCTGGTCCTTGTCCGCCATGTCGCACAGCCAATGGCCGAAGACCTGGGTGAAGGTCTGCTTCGGGGGCGTGGCCGGCTTGACCAGGCCCACGCTGGGATCGAACTTGCCGGGGCCGTGGTAGGCCACGGGATCGGCCTCGGCCAGCTTGTAGCCCTGGCCCTTCTTCGTGACCACGTGCAGGAACTGCGGGCCCTTGAGGCTCTTGATGTTCTCCAGCGTGGGGATCAGCGAATCGAGGTCATGCCCGTCGATGGGGCCGATGTAGTTGAAGCCGAAGTTCTCGAACAGCGTGGCCGGCACGACCATGCCCTTGGCCTGCTGCTCCAGCCGCTTGGCCAGCTCCAGCAGCGGCGGCACCTGCTTGAGCACGCTCTTGCCCATGTCGCGTGCCTTGGCGTAGAACTGCCCGCTCATGAGCTGGGCCAGGTAGCGGTTGAGCGCGCCCACGGGTGGGCTGATGCTCATGTCGTTGTCGTTGAGGATGACCAGCAGGTTGGCATCGGTCACGCCGGCGTTGTTCAGCGCCTCGAAGGCCATGCCGGCCGTCATGGCGCCGTCGCCGATGACGGCGATGGCGCGGCGGTCCTCGCCCTTTTGCTTGGCAGCCAGAGCCATGCCCAGGGCGGCCGAGATGCTGGTGGAGGAGTGCGCCGTGCCGAAGGTGTCGTACGGGCTCTCGGCGCGCTGCGGAAAGCCCGACAGGCCGCCGAACTGGCGCAGCGAGGCCATGCGCTCGCGCCGGCCCGTGAGGATCTTGTGCGGATAGGTCTGGTGGCCCACGTCCCAGACCACGCGGTCGTAGGGCGTGTCGAACACCGCATGCAGCGCTACCGTCAGCTCCACCGTCCCCAGGTTGGAACTCAGATGCCCGCCGGTCTTGGAGACGCTGTCGAGCACATAGGCACGCAGTTGCTGGGCCAGGGTCTTGAGTTCGGCACGCGACAGACGCCTCAGATCCGCGGGATCGTCGATGGTCTGCAGCAGGGAGTAGGTGTTCGTGGTCATGCTAGATATCTTGATGGCCGCAAGACCATCGCCCATATTTTCGTATCAGTTGCCTGTGGCATCGAACGCCACCCTTGCAAGTGGCGCGTCCCCACCAAGGGACACCGAGCAAGGGCCGCCCCGCAGCGAGGGTGTCGTCCCCTTCCCCCGCGAAGCGGGTAGAGAGGGGGAAGGCGCGAAGCGACTCAGGGGGTGCTTCATTGTCAGTGGGTGCGGCTCACCACCATGTCGGCAAGCGCCGCCAACGCGCGGGTATCAGGCAGGCCGCTGCGCGCCAGCGCCGCGTGCGCCAGGGCGCACAGCTCGTCGGCATGGGCGCGGGCCTGGTCCAGGCCCAGCAGCGAGACGTAGGTCGGCTTGTCGTTGGCCGCGTCCTTGCCGGCCGTCTTGCCCAGGGTGGCCGAGTCGGCCACCACGTCGAGGATGTCATCCACCACCTGGAAGGCCACGCCCAGCGCCTGCCCGTAGTCGGACAGCGCCTGCCAGGCCTGGGCATCCACGCCCTCCTTGCAGGCCGCTCCCATGAGCACGCTGGCATGCAGCAGGGCGCCGGTCTTGAGGCGGTGCATCTCGCGCAGCTGGGCCTCGCTCAGTTGCAGGCCCACGCTGGCCAGGTCGATGGCCTGGCCACCGGCCATGCCCTGCGCGCCTGCGGCACGGCCCAGCAGCCGGCACAGCCGCGCCTGCAGGGCGTCCGGCATGCTGCCGGCCTGATCGGGCTCGGGAACGAGCAGCTCGAAGGCCAGCGCCTGCAGCGCATCGCCAGCCAGCAGGGCCGAGGCTTCGCCGAACTGCACATGCACCGTGGGCTTGCCACGGCGCAGCACGTCGTTGTCCATGCAGGGCATGTCGTCGTGCACCAGCGAATAGGCATGGATCAGCTCCACCGCGCAGCCGGCACGCACGGCGGCGGGCTGCAGGCCATCCACGGCCTCGGCGGCGGCCCAGACCAGCAGCGGGCGCAGGCGCTTGCCGCCATCGAGCACGGCGTAGCGCATGGCCTCGCCCAGGCCCGCAGGCGCATCCACGCCCACCCATTGCGACAGCGCGCTTTCGGTGCGCGCCAGGCGATCGGTCATCCAGCAGGGGAAATCCAGCGCGCCGGGGCCGGCCGGCTGGGAAACATCGGAAGCGCAAGTCATCACGGCACTCATGGCAATCTTCAATCCTGGCTCCACGGGGCCAGCGTCCCCTCGTCAAGCACCTTGACCTGTTCCTGCACCGCGTCGAGCTGGCCGCGGCAATAGCCGAGCAGCTGCGCCGCGCGCTGGTAGCCTGTCAGCATCTGCTCCAGAGGCAGCTGGCCCGACTCGATCTGCGCGATGAGCTGCTCCAGCTCCTGCAGCGCGGATTCGTAACTTGTGGGCTCGGCAAGAGCCTTGGGAGCAGCCTTGGGCATGGTGCGATGGCGGTGCGTTGTGGGGAACCGACGATTCTAGGCGCCCCTCCATGACCGTGCCGCCAATAACCGGACAGCCCTTGACAGGCGGCATCCGGCGCGCGCAATACACGTACCGGGCATCCGGAAATAACCCCACGGGCTATAATCCCATTCCCCGTCAAACCGGCCCCTTGCCTGGGCATACGGTCGGGCTCATCGACAAGAGACAGCGCCTCGGGCGCCGCTTCTTTTCACGTCGTGAAGCCTGCCTCCATGTCCAGGAACGGCCGGTTTTGCTTTTTCCAATCCCGTGCGCACGCGCACCCTCCCTGTGGGGAGTCTTTAGGTCAGGTCACCCATGTCTGATTTAAGTCTTCAACTGCAGCAGGCCGCAAGCCAACTACCAGTTTCCAGTTACTTCGACCCTGCGTTGTTCCAGCGCGAGTTGGAGACCATCTTTCAACGCGGCCCGCGCTACGTGGGCCACCAACTGGCCGTTCCCGAGATAGGCGACTACTACGCCCTGCCCCAGGAAAAGGAAGGCCGCGCTCTGGTGCGCAATGCCAGGGGGCAGGTGGAGTTGATCTCCAACGTCTGCCGCCACCGCCAGGCCGTGATGCTCAAGGGCCGGGGCAATCTGATGACCGAAGGCAAGGGCCATGCGGGGGGCAACATCGTCTGCCCGCTGCACCGCTGGACCTACAGCACCAGCGGCGAGCTGCTGGGCGCACCGCACTTCAGCCACGATCCCTGCCTGAACCTGAACAACTACCGGCTGCGCGAGTGGAACGGCCTGCTGTTCGAGGACAACGGCCGCGACATCGAGTCCGACCTGGCCGGCATGAAGCTGCGCGAGCAGCTGAGCTTCGAGGGCTTCGTGCTCGACCATGTCGAGATGCACGAGTGCAACTACAACTGGAAGACCTTCATCGAGGTCTACCTCGAGGACTACCACGTCGGCCCCTTCCACCCGGGCCTGGGCAACTTCGTGACCTGCGACGACCTGCAGTGGGAGTTTGCCAAAGAGTACTCGGTGCAGACCGTGGGCGTGGCGCCCGGCTTCGCCCAGCCCGGCTCAGACACCTACAGGAAGTGGCACGACGTGCTGCTGGCCTACCGCAATGGCGAGCTGCCCGAGCGCGGCGCGATCTGGCTGACCTACTACCCGCACATCATGGTGGAGTGGTATCCGCACGTGCTCACGGTCTCGACCCTGCACCCGCTGGCGGTGGACCGGACGCTGAACGTGGTCGAGTTCTACTACCCCGAAGAGATCGCGGCCTTCGAGCCCGAATTCGTGCAGGCGCAAAAGGCCGCCTACATGGAGACCTGCATCGAGGACGACGAGATCGGCGAGCGCATGGACGCCGGCCGCAGGGCACTGTATGAGCGCGGCGACAACGAGGTCGGCCCCTACCAGAGCCCCATGGAAGACGGCATGCAGCACTTCCATGAGTGGTATCGCGGCGTGATGGGTGACGCAGTCCCCGCACGCTGATCTGCTCCGGCTCTCCCGACGGCCCGCATTCGTGCGGGCCGTCTGCATTGGGCCGTCTGCATCGGGCCGCTGGCATTGGGCCGTCTGCATTGAGCGGCAGGCCTGCTGCACAGCTCCTCTGAATGCAAGCGCCCTGATGTGCCCAATGGGCAGGGCTGGCGGCGGCAATGCATCCCGAGGCAAGTCCAATGTCTTGGCTTATGCAATACAGTTCCTTGCGCGTGTCCCTGCCACGGCCCTGGGCCGTACGCAGCCAGGCGGCATGCGCCAAAAACAAAACCCAACCCTTTTCTCGTCCAGCGCCGCGGTCCTTGTGCGGCTCTATCCGGTCATTTATATGCAAGCCCTGTGGATGGTGGCGGCCGCATTCGTTTTTGCGGTCATGAGTGTGTGTGTGAAGTTCGCCTCCCAGGATTTCAATGCGGCGGAAATCGTCTTCTACCGCGGGCTGGTCAGCATGGTGGCGCTGTGGTGGCTGGCGCGCCACCAGGGCATCTCGCTGGCCACGCGCTACCCGCGCGAGCATGCCTGGCGCAGCTTTGTGGGCGTGACTTCCATGGGCGCCTGGTTCTACTCCATCGGCCATCTGCCGCTGGCCACGGCCGCCACGTTCAACTCCATGAGCAGCATCTGGATGGCGGTGTTTCTGATCGGCCAGGGCCTGCTGCTGCGCCACCAGCTGCGCCGCCAACCCGAATCGCATGCGCTGCGCGCGCTGCCGCCGTTTCCCTGGAGCCTGGTCGCCACCGTGGCCCTGGGCTTCGTGGGCGTGATCCTGGTGCTGCGCCCCAGCGCGGCGCCGCAGGAATTCGTGGCCAGCGCGGGCGGCCTGATCGGCGGGGTGTTCGCCGCCATGGCCTATATGCAGGTGGCCACGCTGTCGCGCATGGGCGAGCCCGAGGCGCGCGTGGTCTTCTACTTCGCACTGGGCTCTGCCGTCGCCGGCGCCCTGGCCATGTGCTTCACGGGCGTGTCCGCCTGGCCGGGCTGGCGCGCGCTGTGGCTGCTGCCCGTGGGCGTGCTGGCCGCCGTGGCCCAGGTCTGCATGACGGCGGCCTACGCCTCGGCCAGCAACAGCCGCAACACCCTGGTCGTGGCCAACCTGCAGTATTCGGGCATCGTCTTCGCGGCCCTGCTGAGCCTGGCGATGTTCGGCGAAAGCGTGCCGCTGATCGGCTGGGCCGGCATTGGCCTGATCGTGGCCAGCGGCGCCCTGGCCACGGCCCTGCGTTCGCGCGGCTGACGCCGCCGGCCCGCCTGGGGCCGTCGCATAATGGATCGGATCTTTTGCCGCAGGCGCACCGCCGCCTGCACAGGCCTTCGGAGTTCCGCATCCATGACTTCCAACACCACCTACCAGACCCACCAGACCCTGATCTCCGTCCAGGAGCTGGCCGCGCTGCAGGCCAGCGGCCGTCCGCTGATGGTCTTCGACTGCAGCTTCGACCTGGCCCAGCCTGCGGCCGGCAAGGCCCAGTACCTGCAGGCCCATGTTCCAGGCGCCGTCTTCGCCGATCTGGACCATGACCTCAGTGCCAAGCATGGAGTGCCCGGCGCCCATGGCAGCGTGGCGGCCAGCGAGCAGGCCGCCTCGGGCGGCCGCCACCCGCTGCCCAACCGCGAACGCTTTGCCGTGTGGCTGTCCAGCATCGGTTTTTCCAACGACATGCAGGCCGTGGTCTATGACCGCAACGGCGCCAACTACTGCGGGCGTCTGTGGTGGATGCTGCAATGGGCAGGCCATGGCGATGTGGCCGTGCTCGATGGAGGTCTCCAGGCCTGGCAGGCCGCAGGCCAGCCCGTGGCATCGGGAGAGGAAAGCGCGCGCTTCCAGTCCAACTTCGAGCTGCGCGAGCCGCTGCAGCAACTGGCAACGGCGCAGCAGGTGCTCGATGCACTGGGCAGCGCAGGCCAGACCGTGGTCGATGCACGCGCCCCGGCCCGCTACCGCGGGGAGGTCGAGCCGCTGGACCCTGTGGCCGGCCACATCCCGGGCGCGCTCAACCGGCCCTTCACCGAGAACATCGCTGCCGACGGCCGCTTCAAGCCTGCCGCCCTGCTGCGCGCGGAGTTCGAACAGCTGCTGGCAGGCCGCGATCCTTCCAGCGTGGTGCACCAGTGCGGCAGCGGCGTGAGCGCGCTGCCCAACCTGCTGGCCATGCGCATTGCGGGACTGCCGCCTGCAAGGCTGTTCGCGGGCAGCTGGAGCGAGTGGTGCAGTGACCCGAAGAGGCCGGTGGAGCGCGGCTAATTCGGCTTATGCCTCCCCTTGGGGAGGCTGCACAATGACAGCACTGTGTCAAAAGGCCGACATGCAACAACACCACTGCAGCGGCCTACTCCCAAGCCCCCAGACGGCGGGGCCAGAGCGAAATCGAGTCATCCAAACCTTGCTACAGGTGTAAGGTAAATCTTACAAACGCCGTCTCACAACCAGACATCCGCCGCAGACCTGCCCCGACTTCAACGGCGAAGGGCCCTCCTCCACAATCCATCTCAACAGATCGCAACAGGTTGAACATCTTGTTTCTACCCGGGCGTTGCGGCTGCCGAGATGCAAAGGATGGTCCTATGAACAATGAACAGCTGCTTGCCGAAATCCGCGAAGCCAACCTCACTTACCTGATGCTGGCCCAGACCCTGATCCGCCAGGACAAGGCCGAAGCGGTGTTCCGCCTGGGACTGAACGAAGAATCGTGCGACCTGCTGGCCGCACTGTCGGCAGCCCAGGTGCTGAAGCTGGCCTCGCGCAACACCTTGCTCGCCAGCTTCCGGGTGGACGACGAAATGGTCTGGAGCTTGCTGACCAACCACAGCAGCAACAAGATCGGCAACGGTGCGACCAACACGCTGCACGCCAACATCCTGATGGCCAGCCGCGTCTCCGAAGTCCTCTGATCCGCCTGAAGAACTCTGGAGCCCGCCATGTCCACCCCCGCCAAAAGTGTCCTGAACGAGTCCAAGCAGATCGAGCGCGCCGCCATGCTCATCGAGATGGGTGCACGCATGCAGGTGCTCGAATCCGAGACCACGCTGTCCTACGAGCGCCTGATCCGCCTGTACAAGGAGATCGCAGGCAAGTCGCCTTCCAAGGGCCAGCTGCCGTTCTCGACCGACTGGTTCCTGACCTGGCAGGAGAACATCCACAGTTCGCTGTTCCTGAATATCTACGAATACCTGTCCAAGGGCGCCGAGCTGGATGCCGTTGAACAATTGACCAAGGCCTACCGTCTCTATACCGAGCAGATCCAGGCCGCCGAGCTGGAAGCGCTGCTGTCCTTCACCCGCGCATGGCGCCTGGTGAAGTTCGTCGACGCGCAGATGCTGACCCGCACCCAGTGCACGGTGTGCAAGGGCCAGTTCGTGACCGAGCCCTACGAGAACGAGCGCCACTACCAGTGCGGCCTGTGCAATCCGCCCGCACGCGCCGGCAAGAGCAAGAGCGCCGGCTCGCTGATGCTGCACTGATGATCTGCACTGCGCATCGCACCCGCGATGCCGCCACAGGAATCCAGGAATCTAGACCGCCCCGCCGCCTGCCCTGGCGGCGCAGTCCCTGGCGAACTGCGGCAGTTTCTCGCCCGGCAGGGCGCGGCTGAAGTACCAGCCCTGCACCAGCAGATCGCCCTCGAAGCCCAGGGCCTGCAACTGCGCCTCGGTCTCCACGCCCTCGGCCACCACGTTCAGCTGCAGCGCCTCGCAAAAGCGCAGCAGGCCGTCCAGCACCAGCTCGCCCTTGGCATGGCCGCTGGCCACGACAAAGCTGCGGTCGATCTTGATGGCATCCACATCGAACTGGTGCAGGTAGCTCATGGACGAGAAGCCGGTGCCGAAGTCATCAATGGACACCTTGGCGCCCAGCGCATGGATCTGCCCTATGGCGCGGCGGATCGCCTCCACGTCGCCCACCATTTCTTCCTCCGTGATCTCCACGCCGACCTGCCCCCTGGCCTGGGCCAGCAGCAGCATCAGGCGCGAGCAGTGCTCGGGCGAGGTCAACGTGGCACCCGACACATTGATGCTGATCGGCATGGCAAAGCCCTCCTGGCGCCAGTGCCGGCTCTGGCGCACGGCAGCGCCCGCCACCCACAGGTCCACCTCGCGCATCAGCCCCGCATCGGCCAGCCAGCGCAGGAAACTGCCGGGCTGCTGCAAGCGGCCCTGCGCGTCCCGCGCGCGCAGCAGGGCCTCGCAGCCCAGGCACAGGCCGCTGCGGTGCGAGACCTGGGGCTGAAATTCCAGGTGGAACTCGTACTCGCTGATGCGACGGATATGCGCCAGCATGGTCTCGCGCCGGGCCTGCGCCTGGTGCGCCTGCACCAGCGGATCGCGCACGATCAGGCCGGCCTCTTCGGGCAGGCGCGAGAACGTGGTGTCCAGCGCGTGCAGCACGATGGCACCGTCGTCCTGGCCCAGCCGGTCGATGGCCCGCACGTAGGGCGCATAGATCAGTGCTCCCAGGGCCGTCAATGCCAGTTGCAGCACCACGGCCGCCATGTCCCCGCCCGTGCTCACATAGGCATTGAAGACCACGGGCGCAGTCAGCGGCAGCACCATGGAGGCCGGTGCCACCCAGCCGGCCTGCACCACCGTGACGGCCACGACCAGGTTGATGGCGGGTACCGCGAGAAACGGCACGAGCAGGCGCAGGTTCAGGATGATCGGCAGCCCGAACAGCAGGATCTCGTTGACGTTGAGCAAGGAGATGGGCAGCGCCGCCAGCGCCAGAACGCGCAGGCCCCGCCCCCGGCAAAACAGCAGCACGGCCAGCGCCAGCGACAGCGTTGCACCGGAGCCGCCGATGAAGACGAAGGAGCCCATCAGCCCGCCGCTGAGCGCCCAGGGCGCCTGCAGCCCCTGCGCCATGGCGGCGGCATTGGCCACCACCGCCTGGTCCAGCACCTGGAAGAAGGGCTGCATGGCGTAGTAGCCCTGGACGCCGAAGAACCAGAGCACGGAATTGAGCAGTGCCAGCGTCAGCCCGCTGCGGTAGGGGTTCTCGGGGCCCGCGATGGCCAGCGGCAGTTCGGCCCGCGTGATATCCGGCAGCACCTGTTGCAGGCCCAGCAGCAGCAGCACAAGCAGCACGGCGACAAGGGCGCCGGGAACGACGAGGTTCATGACCTCGCGCACGTTCTCGCTCACGAAGCCGGTGCGCGCGATGCGCGTCCAGCGCAGCCGGCTCAGGCGCGCCATCAGGGGCACGGTGATAAGGGGGGAGGCGATGGAGATGAACAGCACCAGGGTGGCCGCCGCGCGCGGATGCTCGCTCAGCAGATAGATGGCCATCTGCACATGCGCGAAGCACAGAAAGGTCACCGGCAGGCGCGGCAGCCGGTGGCGTATGGAGAGCATGTAGCCGATGGACGCGGCCACCAGCAGCGGCAGGATGCTGCCGATCTCCGCGTGCAGGCCCGCAAGCACCCGCACCACGGGTTCGGGCTGGCCGGACATCTGCGCCAGCGCCGACAGGATGAGGAACAGGGCCGAGACCAGCAGACAGGGAACCAGCCAGAGCAGGCCCTCGCGTATGGCCCGCATGGAGTTGGCGCCGGCCAGCCTGGCCAGGCGCTGTGTCAGGAACAGTTGCACGTCCGGAAAGCCGGCCCGTGACGTCTTGTTGCCCATGGCTCCCACCCTTTTCTTCCCGGCAGAAGTCAGGCGCTCCTGTCCGGAGCACATCGTACAACGCCGGCCGCAAAGGGCTGTTGCGGCCTGCAGAGAGCAGGATCAGCCCGTGTTGCGCACCCCGGCTGCGATGCCGTTGATGGACAGGTGGATGCCGGTCTTGATGCGCTCATCGGTCTGGCCAGCGCGCCAGCGCCGCACCAGCTCCACCTGCAGATGGTGCAGCGGATCGATGTAGGGGAAGCGATGGCGTATGGAGCGCGCCAGCGCTTCGTTGTGGGCCAGGCGCTGCTTGTCGCCCGTGATGCGCGCCAGCGCATCGACGGTGCTGTGCCACTCGGCCTCGATGGCGCTGAAGATGCGCCGGCGCAGGCGCGCGTCCGGCACCAGGTCGGCATAGCGCGAGGCCAGGTTCAGGTCGCTCTTGGCCAGCACCATGTCCATGTTGGACAGCAGGGTACGGAAGAACGGCCACTGGCGGTACATCTTCTGCAGCAGGGCCAGCTGGGCCTTGCCATCCTTGCCCGGCTGGTCGATGAAGGCCTTGACCGCAGCGCCAAAGCCGTACCAGCCCGGCAGCGTGAGCCGGCACTGGCCCCAGCTGAAGCCCCAGGGAATGGCGCGCAGGTCCTCGATTTTCTGCGAGGGCTTGCGCGAGGCCGGTCGCGAGCCGATGTTCAGCTCGGCAATCTCGCGGATGGGCGTGCTGCTGAAGAAGTAGCTGGTGAAGCCGGGGGTCTCGTACACCAGGGCGCGGTAGGCGCCCATGCTGGCGTCGGACAGGAAGGCCGCCGCATCCAGGAAGGCGCGCGTGGCCGGCTTGGTCGGCTGCAGCAGCGTGGCCTCCAGCGTGGCGGCCACCAGGGTCTCCAGGTTGCGCCGGCCGATCTCGGGGTTGGCGTACTTGGAAGCGATGACCTCGCCCTGCTCGGTCAGGCGGATCTGGCCGCGCACCGTGCCCGGGGGCTGGGCCAGGATGGCCTGGTAGCTGGGGCCGCCGCCCCGGCCCACGGTGCCGCCGCGGCCATGGAACATGCGCAGGCTGATGCCATGGCTGTCGGCCAGCTCGTCGAACAACTCGACCAGCGAGATCTCGGCGCGGTACAGCTCCCAGTTGCTGGTGAAGATGCCGCCGTCCTTGTTGCTGTCGCTGTAGCCCAGCATGATGTCCTGCTCGCCGCCGCTGCGCTGCACCATGGCCGCCACGCCGGGCAGCTGGAAGTAGCGGCGCATGATGGGCGAGGCGCTGCGCAGGTCGCCAATGGTCTCGAACAGCGGCACGACGATCACATCGCAGATGGCGCCGTCGTCCAGCGTGCCGCGCAGCAGCCCGGCCTCCTTTTGCAGCAGCAGCACTTCCAGCAGGTCGCTGACCGATTCGGTGTGGCTGATGATGCAGTGGCGTATGGCCTCGGCGCCCAGGGCCGCGCGCAGGCGGCGCGCGGTCTCGAAGATGGCCAGTTCGCCGCGCGCATGCTCGGAATAGTCGGCGCCCACCACACGCAGCGGCCGCGCCTCTTCCAGCAGGCGCACCAGCAAGGCGCACTTGGCGTCTTCCTGCAGGCCCGAGTAGTCGGGCTCCAGGCGCGCGGCAGCCAGCAGCTCGGCCACCACTTCCTCATGCTTGTCCGAGCTTTGGCGCAGGTCCACCGTGGCCAGGTGGAAACCGAAGACCTGCACGGCGCGCATCAGCGGACGCAGGCGCTGGGGCGCCAGCACCTCGCCGTGGTTGCGGCTCAGGGAGTCATCGATGACGCGCAGGTCGGCCAGGAACTCCTCGGGCGAGGCATAGGCGTTCTGCGGCGCCACGGCATGGCGCGCAGCCTCGCCGCCCGTCAGCCCCTTGAGCGTGGCCGCCAGGCGCGCGTAGATGCCGGTGAGTGCGCGGCGGTAGGGCTCGTCGGAGCGGTGCTCGTTGGTGTCGGGCGAGCGCTCTGCCAGGGCCTGCATCTCGGTGGACACATCGGTCAGGCGCTGGGACAGCGACAGCTCGCCGCCCAGGTAGTGCACCTCGCGCAGATAGTGGCGCAGCGCCACATCGGCCTGGCGCGACAGCGCCAGCTCCAGGCTCTGGGCCGTGACATTGGGGTTACCGTCACGGTCACCGCCGATCCAGTGGCCCATGCGCAGGAAGCTGTGCACGGGCAGGGTGTTGCCCAGCTCCTGCTCCAGTTGCGCATACAGCTTGGGGATCTCGCGCAGAAAGGTGGCTTCGTAGTAGGACAGCGCGTTTTCGATCTCGTCGGCCACGGTGAGCTTGGAGTAGCGCAGCAGGCGTGTCTGCCACAGCTGGCTGACACGGGCGCGCAGCTGGGCCTCGTTGCGTTCCAGCTCGCGCGGGGTGAGCGCGTCCTTGGCGCTGTTGTACAGCTGGGCGCGGGCCACGATGTCCTCGCGCGCGGCCAGCAGTTGGGAGATGTCGCGCTCGGCCACCAGAATGCTCTGGCGCTGCACTTCCGTGGGGTGGGCCGTGAGCACGGGTGCCACATAGCTCTTGGCCAGCGTCTGCGCCACGGTGCCGGCCGAGATGCCGGCCCAGCGCAGGCGCGCCAGCGCCACTTCGATGCTGCCTTCCTGGGTGTTGCCCGCGCGCTCGTGCACGGCGCGGCGGCGGATGTGGTGGCGATCCTCGGCCAGGTTGGCCAGATGGCTGAAATAGGTGAAGGCGCGGATCACGCTCACCGTCTGGTCCGTCGTCAGGCCCTTGAGCAGGCGCTTGAGCGCGCGGTCGGCGGTCTCGTCGGCATCGCGGCGGAAGGTCACCGACAGCTGGCGCACCTGCTCGATCAGCTCGAAGGCCGCCACGCCTTCCTGCTCGCGGATCACATCGCCCAGAATGCGCCCCAGCAGGCGTATGTCCTCGATCAGCGGCAGGTCCTTGTCCGTCTTGCGGACAGGCTTGTCATCACGCCTGTCATCTCGCGCATTGCTCTTGCGGGGGGCGGTGGCCATCAACGAATCTCCTGGAATCGGTCAGCGTATCGGTTTGCTTGGGCTTCGGTCCTGGTGCCGGGTTTACTGCGGCGCAGCATGCTAGCATCCCGCGCTCCCCCCGAGGCACCTGATGAACACCAAACCACTTCTCCCCCACTCCATCGTGATCGCCACGCGCGAGAGCCAGCTGGCACTGTGGCAGGCCGAGCATGTCCAGGCGCTGCTGCGCGCCCGGGGGCATGAAGTGGAATTGCTGGGCATGACCACCAAGGGCGACCAGATCCTGGACCGCACGCTGTCCAAGGTCGGCGGCAAGGGCCTGTTCGTCAAGGAGCTGGAAGTGGCGCTGGAAGAAGGACGCGCCCACATCGCCGTGCACTCGCTCAAGGACGTGCCCATGGAGCTGCCCGAAGGCTTTGTGCTGGCCTGCGTGATGGAGCGCGAGGACCCGCGCGACGCTTTTGTCTCCAATCGCTACGCCACGCTGGCCGAGCTGCCGCAGGGCGCCGTCGTCGGCACATCGAGCCTGCGCCGCCAGGCACTGCTGCAGGCCCTGCGCCCGGACCTGAAGATAGAGCCGCTGCGCGGCAACGTGAACACCCGCCTGCGCAAGCTGGACGAAGGCCACTACGACGCCATCGTGCTGGCCGCCGCAGGCCTGATGCGCCTGGGCCTGGCCGACCGCATCCGCGCCAGGTTCGAGCCCACCGGCATGCTGCCGGCCGCAGGCCAGGGCGCGCTGGGCATCGAGGTGCGCGCCGACCGCCAGGACCTGATCGACGCGCTGGCCCCGCTGGCCCACCAGACCACCTGGCTGACCGTGACCGCCGAGCGCGCCGTCAGCCGCTGCATGGGCGGCAGCTGCTCCATGCCGCTGGCGGCGCACGGCACATTCGACGGCCAGCAACTGCGCCTGGACGCAGCCTGGGGAGACCCGGAAGGCCGGCTGCCGCTGGTGCAGGTGCACGCCGACGCCACCGTCACCGACTTCGCCAGCGCAGACGCGCTGGGCCAACACGTGGCTGCGCTGCTGCAGGCGGCGGGCGCCCAACCGGCCCCCAAGCTCTAGACGGCACGCCCACATGCCACCGCGCATACTCGTCACCCGCCCGGCCCATGACGCAGCCGCGTGGGTGGATGCGCTGCAGGCTCGTGGCCTGCCGGCCCAGCCGCTGGCGCTGATGGCCATAGGCCCCTGCCGCGATGCGGCCACGCAACAGGCCTTGCAGGCCGCCCGCAACGCGCTGCGCGAAGGCCCGGGCTACCGCGCCGTGATGTTCGTCAGCGGCAATGCCGTCCAGCATTTCTTCGGCACCGACCCCGCACAGCTTCCGGCCTCCACCCGCGCCTGGACGCCCGGCCCCGGCACCGCCCAGGCGCTGCTGGCCCTGGGCATTGCGCCAGCACAGATCGACGGGCCGCCACCGGACGCCGCCCAGTTCGAATCCGAAACGCTATGGCAGCGCGTGCATAACCAGATCCATGCGGGCGACCGCGTGCTCATCGTGCGCGGCGACAGCCAGGCAGGAGCGCCCAGGACCGTGCCGGCCACGGCAGGCGCCGGCCGCGATTGGCTGGCTGCCCGACTGCGCGAAGCGGGTGCCCAGGTCGAAATGCTGGCCGTCTACCAGCGCGAACTGCCTGCCTGGGATACAGCCCAGACGGCACTGGCACGCCAGGCGGCCGAAGATGGCTCGCTCTGGCTGCTCAGCAGCGCCGAATCCGTTGCCAACCTGCAACAGCTCCTGCCGGGCCAATCGTGGCAAAAGGCGCGAGCGCTTGCTACGCACGAGCGAATCGCCGCCCAGGCCAGACAACTGGGATTCGGATATGTCAAGCAATGTCGGCCGGCTCTGGAGGACGTGGTTGCGTCGATAGAATCGACGCCATGAGTTCCGACGCAGCGCAAGACCGCCCCACCCCGCAGGACCTGACGCCCCCAGCCTCCGCCGCAGCATTCGCTGCCGGCTCCGCCCAAAGCAGCCCCGCTGCAGACCTGCGCAGCGGCTCCTCTGCCCTGGTCCTGGGGGTGGGCGCCGTGGCCGTGGCGGCGCTCATTGCCTGCGGCATGCTCTGGCAACGCCTGGGCAATATCCAGGAACAATTGGCCCGCCAGTCCGCGCAGTCCGGCTCCCAGTCTGTCGAGGCCCGCACCCTGGCACGCGACGCCCAGGACCTGGCCCGCGACAGCGCGGCGCGCACCTCGGTCATGGAAGCGCGCATTGCCGAGCTGTCGCTGCAGCGCACGCAGCTCGACGAACTCCTGCAAAGCATGTCGCGCTCGCGCGACGAGAACCTGGTGGTGGACATAGATTCCTCCATCCGCCTGGCCCAGCAGCAGGCCGAGCTGTCCGGCAGCCTGCAGCCGCTGGTGGCCACGCTCAAGAACGCCCGCCAGCGCATAGAGCGCGCCGCACAGCCCCGTCTGGCTCCCGTGATGCGGGCGCTGGACCGCGACCTGGAGCGGCTGGCCCGCATGAGCGTGACCGACACGGCCGGCCTGCTCACCCGCATCGAAGACCTGGTGCGCCTGGTCGACGAGATGCCCCTGCTCAACGCCGTGGCCCAGCCACGCGCCAGCCGCCATCGCGGCGTGGCCGGCCAGACGGCCCGCCAGCCCGAGCCCGCCCCCATCGAGGGCAGCCCCACCGAGTGGAGCTGGTGGCAATCCTGGGGTGAGCGCGGCTGGACGGCCGTGCGCGAAGAGGCCCAGGACCTGCTGCGCGTCAGCCGCATCGACCACCCGGATGCCATCTTGCTGGCGCCCGAGCAGGCCTATTTCCTGCGCGAGAACCTCAAGCTCAAGCTGCTGAACTCGCGCCTGGCCCTGCTGTCGCGCCAGTGGGATGCGGCGCGTGCCGACCTGGCCGCCTCGGGCATGGCCGTGAACAAATACTTCGATCCTGCCGCGCGCCGCACCCAGATCGTGCAGGCCCAGCTGCAGCAGATCCAGGCCAATCTGCGCACCACCGAACAGCCGGCGCTGCAGGAAACCCTGGCGGCGCTGGCAACAGCCGCCGCAGGCCGCTGAGCAGCCGGGAGACAGACGAATGCGCGCTGCACTGTGGTTGATCGGTTTGTTCGGCATGGCCGTTGCGGCCGCCTTGTTCGCGGGCTCCAACCAGGGCACGGTGACCCTGTTCTGGGCGCCCTACCGGCTGGACCTGTCCCTGAACCTGGCCATTGCCATCATCGTGCTGGCCTTCGTGCTGCTGTATGCCGCGCTGCGCGCCCTGGCCGCGCTGCTGCAGATGCCGCACCAGGCACGGCGCTGGCGCGGCCAGCAAAAAGAGCGCGCCATGCACCACAGCCTGCTGGAAGCCCTGTCGCACCAGCAGGCCGGCCGCTTCCTGCGCGCACGCAAGTCGGCACTGGCAGCGCTGGCGATGGAGGAGTCCCTGGCCGAGGCCCATGCCGCCGTGCCACACGGCACGCGGCTGCGTGCGGCCGCCCACATGGTGGCCGCCGATGCCTCCCACGCCCTGCAGGACAGCCCGCAGCGCGACCACCACTGGCGCGAAGTCCTGGCCAATGCACCGGCCCAGGGCAATGCCCAGGAGCAGGAAATGCGCGAAGGCGCCCAGATGCGCGCCGCGCGCTGGGCCCTGGACGACCGCGACGCAGCTGACGCGCTGCGCCGCCTGGCCGAACTGCCCCAGGGCGCGGCACGCCGCACGATTGCGCTGCGCATCCGCCTGAAGGCCTCGCGCCTGGCCGGCCAGACATCGACGGCGCTGGACACGGCGCGCCTGCTGGCCAAGCACCGCGCCTTCTCGCCAGCGGCCGCCGCCAGCGTGGTGCGCGGCCTGGTGCTGGAGAGCATCAACGAGGCACGCGACACCACGCAGCTGCAGCACTTCTGGCTGTCGCTGGACGGTGAGGAACGTGCCATGCCCGAGATCGCGCTGCCGGCCGCATCGCGCCTCATGGCCCTGGGCGGCGAGGCCGCGCAGGCCCGCGCCTGGCTGCTGCCCGTGTGGGAACGCCTGCTGTCCCATGCCGGCCCGCGCAGCGAATCGCATCTGCCGCGCCTGGTCCAGGTGCTGGAGCCCTGCCTGGACGGCCTGGACGGCACCTGGCTGGCACGCATCGAGGCGGCCACCAACAGCCATCCGCGCGAACCCCGCCTGCAATACTTGGCCGGCATGGCCTGCGTGCAGCGCCAGCTCTGGGGCAAGGCCCAGCAACTGCTGCTGCGCGCTGCGCCCCATCTGCAGGAAAGCGCACTGCGCACCCGTGCCTGGCAGCGCCTGGCCCTGATGGCCGAGCACCGGGGCGATGCCGACGCAGCCGCCGCCGCCTGGAAGCAGGCGGCGCAGGCCGTGGTCATGCTGCCCGCCGATCCCGCCCGGCCCTGAACTCCTGCAGCCCGCGGGTACTGCGGGTACCACCGGTGCTGCGGCCTTCATCTTTTTTGAATTGAGCCGTCAATACCGCTGAACTCTTTTGGATTTGCCGCTTCCTACACTGCACGTTGTCCGCAGTGCACGAAGTTCTCGCAGAGCGCACCGCACCCTTTTTGCCATCCAGGGCCCCTTCACAGGGGCCCTGAACGGTTCCAAAGCCTGCCGCCATCCATGACAGAGTCCTCAGCCCGCGCCAACGCGCCAGCAAAATCCTCCTCCAGAGCCACGCGCTATACCGGCGTGGCCATGGCCGCCCACTGGGTGCTGGCACTGGGCCTGATCGCCGCCCTGGGCCTGGGCTGGTACATGACCGGCCTGCCGTTCTCCCCTTCGCGCCTGAAGCTGTACAACTGGCACAAGTGGCTGGGCGTCACGCTTTTGTCGCTGAGCCTGCTGCGCCTGCTCTGGCGCGTCACCCACCGCCCGCCCGAGCTGCCGCCCGCCGTGGCCCGCGCCATGCCGCAATGGCAGCACTGGGCCCACAACGGCACCCACCACGCCATGTACCTGCTGTTCTTCGCCGTGCCCCTGCTGGGCTGGGCCTACAGCTCGGCGGCCGGCTTTCCCATCGTCTTCCTCGGCATGCTGCCCCTGCCTGACTTCGTGAGCGCCAGCCCCGAACTGGCGGAAACCCTCAAGCCCCTGCACGGCTGGGCGGCCTGGGCCCTGGTCGTGCTGATTGCCATGCATGTGGGCGCCGCCCTCAAGCACCAGTTCATCGACCGCGACGGCCTGATCTCCCGCATGCTGCCGGGCCGCGCCTGAACCTTTCGCCAACCTCTCGCCAGCCAGGGCCGGTGTCCATCCGGCCCCAGCCACCCCTGACCGGACCTTCCCGACCCCTAGGAGTCTCGCCATGCGCTTTTCCTCCACGCTGACCACCATCGCCCTGGCCGCTGCGGCCCTGGCTTCCCAAGCGGCACTGGCCGAGCAAAAGCTCGTCCCCGCCCAGAGCGCCGTGAACTTCACGGCCAAACAGATGGGCGTGCCCCTGCAGGGCCACTTCAAGAAGTTCGATGCCCAAGTCCAGTTCGACACGGCCAAGCCCGACACCAGCAAGATCCGCTTCACCGTGGACACCGGCAGCGCCACCATGGGTGCCAAGGAAACCGACGCCGAACTGCCCAAGGCGGACTGGTTCAATGTCGCCAAATTCCCGCAGGCCGTGTTCGACTCCACCGCCGTCAAGGCGCTGGGCGGCGGCAAGTACCAGGTGGACGGCAAGCTCAGCATCAAGGGCCAGGTCCAGAACGTGAGCATTCCCGTGCAACTGGCCCAGTCCGGCACCACGACCACGGCCACCGGCACGCTGCCGCTCAAGCGCCTGCAATTCAAGATCGGCGAAGGCGAATGGGGCGATACCTCCATGGTGGCCGACGAGGTGCAGGTGCAGTTCAAGCTGGCACTGACCGGCGTGGGCAAGCTGTAAGCCGCGTCCCTGCCCAAGATCGGCCATTTTCTTTCCCGTTTCGTGCAACCCCAACCTAGGAGTTCTTTCATGCGCACTTCCGTGTTTGCCCTGGCCATTGCCGGCCTGTTCGCCACCGCTGTCCAGGCTGCTCCCGCAACCTACGCCATCGACCCGACGCACACCTTCGCCACGTTCGAGATCGACCACAACGGCGCCTCGACCAACCGCGTGCGCTTCGACAAGAAGAGCGGCACCGTGGAATTCGACCGTGACGCCAAGGCCGGCAAGGTCGAAGTCGTGCTGGAAATGGAATCGCTGAGCTCGGGCACCGCCGCCTTCGACAAGCACCTCAAGAGCGCCGACATCTTCAACGTGGCCAAGTTCCCCCAGGCCAAGTTCGTCTCCGACAAGTTCGTCTTCGACGGCGACAAGCTCAAGGAAGTCACCGGCCACCTGACCATCCTGGACAAGACCCAGCCCGTGACCATCAAGGCCAACAAGTTCACCTGCTACCCCAACGCCATGCTGCAAAAGCGTGAGACCTGCGGCGGCGACTTCGAAGCCGTGATCGACCGCACCGCCTTCGGCGTGAACTACGGCGTGGACTATGGCTTCCCCAAGCAAGTGCGCCTGGTGATGTCCATCGAAGCGGTCAAGCAGCAGTAAACCCGCTTTCGCCGCAGTGCCTTTCAGGGCGCTGCCGCCCAAAGCCCGTGATCCGCAAGCCGGTCACGGGCTTTTTTTTGCCTTTTCTGAATTCCCGGAAAAGACCTTGCCAATGCCCTCCATTCGCACCCGCTCCACAGAGGTACAGCAAGCACATTGGCGGCCTTTGCAAATGCATCAAATTGATAGCGATTTCACGGTCATTGAGAAGTCGCAGCATAACGATTCCTCGATATCGATAGATACAAATAGACATACTCCAAAAAACTTACTTTAAATTTCATTTTCCGATCACTCCCTGGCATTCACCCATGAAGCAGATCTCCATTGCCCCCGCCGTTGTCGCCGCCATTGCCGCCCATTCATTCCCAATGGCCGCCAATGCCCAGAGCATCACGGTCGCTCCGGCTGCCGCCGTCGCGGCAACCGCGATTCCGGTGGACAACCCTTGGAGTCTGTTGGCCCTTGCCATAGGCTTGGCCATGGCCGCCTGGCTGGTGCTGCGCAACCGGCAGCACCGGGCACTCTTCATGGCGCTGTGCACCAGCGCCATCGTGTGCGCCACGCTGTGGCACAGCCCCGATCTGCGTGCCCAATTGACGGGCAGCTTTACCAACCCGGCGGGCGAGACACGGCCATTGCTCGTTGCGCAAATTGTCAATGGCGGCAATATCAATGGATTTTCTGCAGAAGATTTCACCAATGATTCCGGTGTGGCACTGAAAATCACCGCCATTCAGCCACCGAATTTGAATCAGTGTTTTCCCTCGGGCTTCACCCATCTCATGCCGCCAGGGGCACCGCCCGCATCGCCCCCGCCTCTTTGCGCCGTGGGCAACACCATTGCGCCCAATGGCACATGCCGGGTGAATGTGGAAACCATTTGCCGCGCCGAGGCAGCCCAGGCCACGGCTGGCGCCGGCCCCACCACGCTCAGCGTTCCCGGCGCGGGCCTGTCATTTGCCGCAGGCAGCACCGGCACGGTGAACGTCAGCAACAGCGGCGGCTCGGCTGCGCTCAATGTGCAGGCCACCATTCCCGCAGGCAGCGGCATCACCATCTCCTCCAACAGCTGCGCGGCAACGCTGCCTGCGGGCTCCAGCTGCGCCATCACCCTGACGGCACCCGCGGCGGAAGGCCCGACCACCGTCAGCATTGCCGGCAGCAACGCCGCAGCCACCACCACCCCGGTCACCGTGACAGGTGGCCCGGCCCCGACCACCACGCTGAGCATTCCCGCCACGCCGCTGTCGTTTGCGGCGGGCAGCACGGGATCGGTGACCATCACCAACAGCGGCGCCGCAAATGCGCTCAATGTGCAGGCCAGCATTCCTGCAGGCAGTGGCATCACGGTGTCCAACACCACCTGCCCTGCCGCCCTGGCACCCTCTGCCAACTGCACGATCACGTTGACCGCCCCCTCGGCGGAAGGCCCGACCGCCATCGGCTTCGGCGGCAGCAACACGGCGTCCACTTCCGTGCCGGTCACGGTGTCGGCAACCGGCACGCCCACGACGCTGAACATTCCTGCGACGTCCGTGTCCTTCGGAGCGGGCGGCGCCGGCTCGGTGAGCATCACCAACAGCGGCAGCGCACCTGCGCTCAATGTGCAGGCCAGCATTCCGGGGGGCAGTGGCATCACGGTGTCCAACACCACCTGCTCCGCCATCCTGGCTCCCTCGGCCAGCTGCACGATCACGCTGACAGCCTCCTCGGCGGAAGGCCCGACCTCCATTGGCTTCGGCGGCAGCAACACGGCGTCCACGTCCGTGCCCGTCATGGTGACGACTGCCGTCCTGCCCGCCACGCTGACCATTCCCTCGGCGTCCCTGTCCTTTGGAGCGAACGGTGCTGGCTCGGTGACCATCACCAACAGCGGCAGCGCACCTGCGTTCAATGTGCAGGCCAGCATTCCGGCGGGCAGCGGCATCACGGTGTCCAGCACCACCTGCTCCGCCATCCTGGCCCCCTCGGCCAATTGCACGATCACGCTGACAGCCCCCTCGGCGGAAGGCCCGACCAACATCGGCTTCGGCGGCAGCAATGCGCCCGCCGCTACCGCACAGGTCACGGTCACCGCACCCGTCGCGCCAACCGCGCCTACCGTTCCCCCGGCACCCGTGCTGTTCGGCGCCTACGGCGCAGGCTCGGTGACCATCACCAACAACGGAACGGCGCCTGCGTTCAATCTGCGGGCCATCATTCCGGTCGGCAGCGGCATCACGGTGGCCTCCTCCACCTGCCCGGCGTCACTGCCGGTGGGCGCAAGCTGCACCATCACACTGACGGCGGCAGGACCGGAAGGCCCCACGAACATCGGCGTTGGCGGCAGCAACACGCCGGCCACGACGGTGCCCGTCACGGTGACGACCCCTGTCACGCCGACTACGCTGAACATTCCCACTGCCCCCGTGTCCTTCGGCACCGGCGGCGCAGGCTCGGTGACCATCAACAACAGCGGAAGCGCACCCGCGTTCAACGTACAGGCCACCATTCCGGCCGGCAGCGGCATCACGGTGTCCAACTCCACCTGCGCCGCCATCCTGGCCCCCGCTGCCAGCTGCACGATCACGCTGACGGCCGCTGCGGCCGAAGGCCCGACCGACATCGGCTTCGGCGGCAGCAACACGCCGGCCACGACCGTGCCGATCACGGTGACAGCCCCCGTCGTGCCCACCACGCTGAACATTCCCACGACACCCCTGTCGTTCGGCACCGGCGGTGCAGGTTCGGTGACCATCACCAACAGCGGAAGCGCACCCGCGTTCAACGTACAGGCGACCATCCCGGCCGGCAGCGGCATCACGGTGTCCACCACCACCTGCCCCGCCATCCTGGCCCCCGCTGCCAGCTGCACGATCACGCTGACGGCCGCTGCGGCCGAAGGGGCGACTGCCATCAGCTTCGGCGGCACCAACACACCGGCGACGACGGTGCCGGTCACGGTGACAGCCCCCGTCGCGCCGACCACGCTGGACATTCCCGCCGCACCCGTGTCGTTTGGCACCAGCGGAGCGGGCACGGTGACCATCACCAACAACGGATCCGCACCGGCGTTCAACGTGCAAGCCACCATTCCGGTCGGCAGCGGCATCACGGTGGCGTCCAGCACCTGCCCCATCTCCCTGGCCCCCGGGGCCGACTGCACGATCACGCTGACGGCTGCGGCCGCAGAAGGCCCGACCGCGGTCATCTTTGGCGGCAGCAATACGCCCACCACGACCGTGCAGGTCACGGTGACGGTGCCCGTTCCCACGGCCACGCTCTCGATACCCAGCGCTCCGCTGTCGTTCGCTGCGGGCGGCTCGACAACGGTCCTCATCAGCAACACCGGCGCTTCTGCAGCCTTCAACGTGACCGCCACGGCGCCAGCCGGTAGCGGAATCACCGTGCAGTCGAACACGTGCGGTGCCGCACTCGCCTCTCTGGCCAGCTGCGGCATCACCCTGACTGCGGCCGCCGCCGAAGGCCCCACGGCCATCAGCCTCGGCGGCAGCAATACGCTGGCCACGACCGTGCCGGTCACGGTGACGGCGCCCGTCACCCCGACCACGCTGGGCATGTCCACCACGCCCGTGTCGTTCAACACAGGGGCAACGGGCTCGGTGACCATCACCAACAACGGTGGGGCCCCTGCGTTCGACGTTCAGGCCACGATTCCGCTGGGCAGCAACCTCACCGTGTCCGCCAACACCTGTGGTTCATCGCTGGCTCCGGGACTCAATTGCACCATCACGCTGACTGGAGGCACGGTCGAAGGTCCTACGCAGGTCAGCTTTGCCGGCAGCAACACGTCTGCCACGAACGTGGCATTCACGGTGACGGCGCCCAGCACCTCGACCACGCTGGGGATCTCCGCATCGACCCTGACGATTGCTCCTGGCGACACGGGCTTCGTGACCATCACCAACACGGGATCGAATGCCGCCGCCAACATCGGCGCCACCATCCCCGGCGGCAGTGGGCTGTCCGTTTCCGGCAACACCTGCGGGCTGTCGCTGCCGGCCGGGGGGACTTGCACGGTGACCTTCACCGCAGGTTCGGACGAGGGGCCGACCAATGTCACCATCCAGGGCAGCAACACCGACACCGCAGCCGTGTCGATCACGGTCTCGGGTTCCATCGACATTGGCGCCTACCACCTCGATGGCAGCTGTGGTGTGCTTGGCGTCCTTGGCCCCGGCTTCACCCTCACGGCAGGCTCTGCGCCGCTTCCCGTCGGCACCACGGTGACCATCATCGGTTCGGGAGTTGCCAACATCGGTGTGTTCAGTGTGACGGGAGGCACAGCCAGCGTGTCGGTACTTTCCCCAACCTCCCGCCAGGTCACCCTGACCTCGGCACTGCCGGCTGGGGCCACGATCGCGTTCAGAACCACGCTGTCCATCAGCGTCGCCTTCACGCTGAATGGCTCGACGACGCTGCCCAACGGCTATGCGGGCACAGGCGGGAAGCCCGCTGGCAGCGTGAGTTCCACGCTCGTTCTCTGCAGCGCCACCTGATTGCAGGCGCTGCGGCAGTACCCGGAAACCTCAGCGTCGGCAAGGCGGGGCCTCGAAGGCCTCGCCTTTTTTCTGTCCATCCCGCACCACGCCCGCCAGCCTGCGCACCCCTTGCTCTATGGCCTGCGGCTGCAGGCTCGCATAGCCCAGGACCAGCCCGGCACAGGACTGGCGGCGATGGACATCGCCGGCCGCATAGAGCGGCGAGATGGGGCGAACGCCCACGCCACGCTCTCGCGCCAACCGCACCAGGGCAATCTCATCGCGCTGATGCACGGCAGGCACCCAGGCCACCACATGCAGGCCGGAGGCCGAGCCTTCGACCTGCACCGCGCCCGGCAAGTACCGCTCCAGCGCCTGCAGCAATGCCGCCCGCCGGCCTTCGTTGCGACGGCGGGCAGCGCGCACATGGCGCTCGTAGCTGCCGTCCTCGATCAGCGCGGCCAGCACCAGCTGGTCCAGGCGCGGTGCATGCCGGTCGGCCAGCCGCCGGGCTTCCCGGAACACGGGCACCAGGGACGGCGGCAGCACCAGGTAGCCCATGCGCATCTGCGGCGATAAGGCCTTGGAGAAAGTGCCGACATGGATGACGCAACCCACCTCGTCAATGGACTGCAGGGCGTCGATGGGGCGCAGCCCGTAGCGGAATTCGCCGTCGTAGTCGTCCTCCAGAATCCAGGCACCGGTGGCGCGCGCCCAGGCCAGCAGTTGCTGCCTGCGGCCTATGGGCAGCACGCCGCCCAGCGGAAACTGGTGCGAGGGCGTGACATAGGCCAGCCGCGCCTGGCGCCCGGCCAGCGCCGAGGTATCCAGGCCCTGTTCATCGACGGCCACTTCCTGCAGGCATGCGCCCTGGGCCTCGAACACGCGGCGCGCCATCAGGTAGCAGGGCTCTTCCATCAGCACGGTCTCGCCCGGATCGACCAGCACGCGCGCGCAAAGGTCGATGGCCTGCTGCGAGCCCTGCACCACCACGATCTGATCGGCCGAACAGACAAGCCCCCGCGCCCTGCGCAGATAGCCTTGCAGCGCCATGCGCAGCGCCGGCTCGCCTTCGGGCGCGTCGTAGGACAGGGAAGACTGGCGCTGCACGATGGCGCGGTTGTAGGCGCGCCGCCAGGCCAGCGTGGGAAAGTCGTCAAAGGCCAGGGCGCCGTAGAGAAAGTCGATCACGGCAGGCCCTTCATCCCCGGCGCGAGCGGGCTGGGCCTGCGCCAGCGCATCCACGCGCCGCCCATAGGAAGACAGGCGGGATCGGCAATCCTGCGCCGCAGCCGCAATGCGGGGCGCGCGGCTGCGCTGCTCCGCGCCAGCTGCCACGCGCGCCCGGGCGCCCTGTGCAGTCTCCAGATAGCCCTCGGCCGCAAGCTGCTCGTAGGCCGCCGTGATGGTGGTGCGCGACACCCCCAGGTCCAGCGCCAGCGCGCGGGTGGAAGGCAGGCGCGCGCCCACGGCCAGGCTGCCGTCGGCCATCTGGGATTTCAGCCATTCGTGGATGCGGCGGGCGCTGGGCGCAGCCCCGGTATCGGCGGCGAAATGGGACTTCAACTGGTCTTCCAAAAAATCACAAAACTGGATTTTTCATTGTGCCAGGGATGGTGGATAGTCCTGTTTCCCCCGATGCCGGCACACCAGCCCAGGAAGCGCCCATGTACACGCCCGCCCATTTCTCCCTCACCGATTCCGACAGCCTGCACGGCCTGATCCGCAGCCACCCCCTGGGCACGCTCGTCACCCAGGCCAACGGCGTGCTGGATGCCAACCACCTGCCGTTCCTGCTGGATGCGGACCCGGGGGAGATGGGCACGCTGAGCGCCCATGTGGCCCGCGCCAATCCCATCTGGCAGCAGTGCCGCGACGGCGCCGAGGTGCTGGTCGTCTTCCGTGGTGCCGAAGGCTATATCTCGCCCAGCTGGTATCCAAGCAAGCACGAGACGCACCGCCTGGTGCCCACCTGGAACTACGAGGCCGTGCATGTGCACGGGCAAATCAGCATCCATGACGACGAGAGATTCGTGCGCGGCCTGGTCGGGCGGCTCACGCGGGCCCATGAGGCATCGCAGGCCCAGCCCTGGAAGATGTCCGACTCGCCGCGTGAATTCATCGACGGCATGCTGCAGGCCATCGTCGGCCTGCAGATCCGCATCACCCGCCTGGAGGGCAAGGCCAAGCTCAGCCAGAACCGGCAGGCCCGCGACCTGGAAGGCGCCATCGGCGCGCTGCGCGAGCGCGGACAGGAGCCGCTGGCCGGTGCCATGGATGCGGCGCCGCGCCTCTAGCGCCTGCCATCCTCACACAGATTGCCAACCACCGATGTACACATCCACCTTTACCTTCGCGCCGGGCGAATATGACGCGCCATTCCATGCCCTTGACGGCCGGATCGCCGAGATCGCCCGCGCCATCCCCGGCTACCTGGGCGAAGAGGCCTGGGAGAACCCCGCCACAGGCCTGGTCTCCAACGTCTACTACTGGCAGACCTGGGAGGCGCTGCAGCAACTGATGCGCCACCCTGCGCACCTCGAAGCCAAGCAGCAACAGGCGCGCTGGCTCAAGGGCTACCAGGTGGTGATCGCCCAGGTGGTGGGCAGCTACGGCGATGGCGGGATAGCGCACCCGCTGGCCACCACTGCGCAAGGCACTGCGCACCCGGCTCGCTGACCGGACCCGCTTTTGGCCCGATGATGGCGGCCATGCGATGGCGTTTTGATCCTGTTTCCCTGGCGTGGGCGGTGGCCCTGTTTGTCTTGCTCGTGCTGCTGGCCACCGTCGGCGCGCGCTGGGGCTGGGTACGCAGCTTCTTCGGCGACGTGATGGCCGTGGCCTGGGTCTATGCCGTGTTCAAGACCGTGATCGCCGCGCGCGTGCTGCCGCTGGCGTCGGCCGCGCTGTGCGTGGGCCTGCTGGTGGAGCTGGGCCAGTTCCTGGCATCGACCTTCCAGTTGCACATTCCCAACCGCGCTTTGCGCATCGTTCTGGGCAGCACGGCCGACTGGTGGGATGTGCTGGCCTATGTGATGGGTTTTGCAGCCGTGCTGGCGGTGGAGGCTGCGTTCCGTGGCCGCAGGCGCCCCGCCTTCACGGCATAAACCCGCAGCGGTCCGCTACGGCTCTGGAACAAGCTCCTCGACAACGGATTCGCAGTGGATTTTCAGCCGCCCATAGTGGGACAGCTGCAAGAACAGATGCTGCGCCCTTGCTGACGAAGGCCTCTTCGTATCCCGCTGCAGCACTTCGCAGCGGTCCAGGCAGTCATCCATCTCTGCGGCTGCGTCGCGCTGGACGTTGGCAAAGTACGCCTGCACGGCAGGAAAGTTGACGATCCGCTCCAAGCGAATGGCTACCCTGGCCTGCGGCCTGTCGAACACGGCATAGAGAAAGAAGCACAGTTCCACGCTCCGGGCCGCCACATCCAGGCGCACCTGCTCCAGCAATCCATCGTGGTACTGGTACTGCAATCGATGGCTCCGCGCCGGATCAGGCCCGTACAGCGCAACCGCCGGCCTTGAGCACCCGCTTCGTCGAGGCCGGATACCGCTCCAGCTTGTCCGCCGGCCGGCGCGGCCTGGCCACCAGCTCGCCACCGCAGTTGGGGCAGGCGCCGTGCAGCACATGATCCGCACAGCCGGCACAGAACGTGCACTCGAAGGTGCAGATGCGAGCCTCGGCAGACTCTGGCGGCAGGTCCTTGTCGCAGCATTCGCAGTTGGGTCGAAGCTCAAGCATCGGTGCACTCCGGGTGTGGTCCATGAAGACTAGGCATCCTAGTGGATGTGCTCTGCCGCGGAGCGGTCCTCGCTCTCCATCTGCAGCGTCGTATGGTGCAGGTCGAAGCCGGCCTGCAGCCTGTCCTCGATATCGCGGCGCACCTGCTCGCCGTCCGCGCCGGGCAGCAGCACCACATGGCCGGTCAGCATGGGCTTGCTCTGCGTGACCGCCCACAGGTGGACATCGTGGATCGCTGCCACGCCCGCCGTGCCCGCAATCGTCTCGCGCACTGCCTGCAGGCTCATTCCTGAGGGCACGCCTTCCAGCAGGATGTTGATGCACTCGCGCAACAGGGTCCACGTCCGCGGAAACACCATGAAGCCGATGCCCACGGCCACCGCCGAGTCGATCCACCGCCAGCCCGTCAGCCAGATCAGCGCGGCACCGGCGAGCACGCCGACCGAGCCCAGCATGTCCGCCCACACCTCCAGGTACGCGCCCTTCACGTTCAGGCTCTCATCCTTGCCACCCGACAGCAGGCGCATGGAGAGCAGGTTGATCACCAGCCCCACGGCCGCCACCGCCATCATGCCCAGGGACTGGATTTCTGCAGGCGCCGACAGCCGGCGGTAGGCCTCATACAGGATGTAGAAGGCCACGCCCAGCAGGACCAGTGCGTTGACGGCGGCGGCCAGGATCTCGAAGCGCGCATAGCCGTAGGTGCGCATCAGGTCGGCTGCCTTGCGGCCGGCGCGTATGGCCACCAGGGCCAGCAGCAGCGCCATCGCATCGGTCAGCATGTGCATGGCGTCGGAGATCAGGGCCAGGCTGCCCGTGACCATGCCGCCGATGATTTCCACCACCATGAAGGTGCCGGTCAATCCGAAGGCAAACCAGAGGCGGGATTCCGGCAGGGCACGCACGTCGCCGTGCTGATGGCTGTCGCTCATGAGATTCCTTGACTTGAAAACGGTTGTGAACAGAGGGCCGCTGCATCAATGGCGTCCATGGCAGGCAGGGGCACGGACCTCCATGAGAAAGCGTGAAGTAACTTGAAGGTCAAGTGCTGCCGGCAACTCGGCGCCGCAGGTGGCCCGGACACCGCAGCGCGCATATCCCTGCATTCATCGCAACATTTCATTTAGGTAAATTGATTACGAATAGTAGAATCAAGTCATCCACCAAGGAGACATTCGATGAACACAAGCGCCCGTCCCGACCTGTCCACGCTGCCACCGCCCGCCGCCGTGCAGCAGCTGCACCACTACGCCTACAAGGCCCGCGATGCCGAGGAGACCCGCCACTTCTACGAGGACATCCTGGGCCTGCCGCTCTATCACATCATCCAGAGCGACTACGTGCCCAGCACGGGCGAGTACTGCCCCTACACGCATTTCTTCTTCCGCCTGAAGGATGGTTCGTTCATCGCCTTCTTCGACATCGGCGACGACGAAAAGGCCCTGCCCTCGCCCAACACGCCGCTGTGGATCAACCACATCGCCTTCCGCGTGGACACCGTCGAGGAACTGGAGAACACCAAGGCCCGCCTGGTGGCGCATGGCATCGAGGTGCTGGGCGTGACCGACCACCACATCTTCAAGAGCATCTATTTCTTCGATCCCAACGGCATCCGCCTGGAGCTGTCGGCCCAGCTGGCCGACGAAGTGCAGATGGCGCGCGAAAGCACCACCGCCCACGCCCGCCTGAACGAGTGGACGGCACGCAAGGAGCAATGGCGCAAGGAGCGCGCCGAAGGCAAGGCCGCCCAGCCGCTCAAGCCCCAGAGCAACGACCGGCCCGAGTTCGTGCCCGACGCAGCCTAGAGCGTGTTGTGCACTTTAGAGTGCACAACACGCTCTCAATAAAACCCGGCGAACAGGCAGGCGGACGGGGTCGGTAGAATCCCCGTCAAACCGTCATCCATTTCGCATATGCAGACGGCATCCCTTCAACGGATGCCGTTTTCATTTGCCAAACGCCATTCGCACAATTCCCCGCAAGCAAGCCATGAGCGACACCATTGCCCAGCCAGGCCTCGACAGCCTGTCCAAATCGTTTGAACCCGCCGCCATCGAGGCCCAATGGGGCCCTGAATGGGAAAAGCGCGGCTACGGCGCAGCCGGCGTGCGCGGCACGGGCCAGGCAGATGCATCCCAGCCATCGTTCTCCGTCCAGCTGCCGCCGCCCAATGTGACGGGCACGCTGCACATGGGCCATGCGTTCAACCAGACCATCATGGACAGCCTCACGCGCTACCACCGCATGAAGGGCCACAACACGGTCTGGGTGCCCGGCACCGACCACGCGGGCATCGCCACCCAGATCGTGGTGGAGCGCCAGCTGCAGGAGCAGGGCATCGCCAGCCGCCACGACATGGGCGCGACGCCTCCCGAGGCGCGCAAGAACTTCGTGAGCAAGGTCTGGGAGTGGAAGAACCAGAGCGGCAACACCATCACCGGCCAGATGCGCCGCATGGGCGACAGCGTGGACTGGAGCCGCGAGTACTTCACCATGGACGACAAGCTGTCGTCCATCGTCAACGAGACCTTCGTGCGCCTGTACCAGCAGGGCCTGATCTACCGTGGCAAGCGCCTGGTGAACTGGGACCCCAAGCTGATGTCCGCCGTCTCCGACCTCGAGGTCGAGAACGAGGAAAAGGACGGCTCGCTGTGGCACATCGCCTATCCGCTGGCCGACGGCTCGGGCCAGCTCGTGGTGGCCACCACGCGCCCGGAAACCATGCTGGGCGACGCAGCCCTGATGGTGCACCCCGAGGACGAGCGCTACCAGGCGCTGATCGGCAAGACCGTGATCCTGCCCCTGGTGGGCCGCGAGATCCCCATCATTGCCGACGACTACGTGGACCGCGAGTTCGGCACGGGCGTGGTCAAGGTCACGCCTGCGCATGACAACAACGACTACGCCGTGGGCCAGCGCCACGGCCTGCCGATGATCTGCGTGCTCACGCTCACGGCCACCATCAACGACGAGGCGCCCGAGAAGTACCGCGGCATGGACCGCTTCGTGGCGCGCAAGGCCATCGTGGCCGACCTGGACGCGGCCGGCCTGCTGGTCGAGACCAAGAAGCACAAGCTCATGGTGCCCATCTGCACGCGCACGGGCCAGGTGATCGAGCCCATGCTGACCGACCAGTGGTTCGTGGCCATGAACAAGGTGGGCGAAGGCGATGCCACGGGCAAGTCCATCGCGCAGAAGGCCATCGATGCCGTCTCCAGCGGCCAGGTGCAGTTCGTGCCCGAGAACTGGGTCAACACCTACAACCAGTGGATGAACAACATCCAGGACTGGTGCATCTCGCGCCAGCTGTGGTGGGGCCACCAGATTCCCGCCTGGTACGACGAGGACGGCAAGGTCTACGTGGCCCGCACCGAGGAAGAAGCCCGCGCCCAGGCCCCCGGCAAGACGCTCACGCGCGACGAGGACGTGCTGGACACCTGGTACTCCTCGGCCCTGGTGCCGTTCTCCACCATGGGCTGGCCGAACCAGACCGAGGCGGCCGACGATGACTACAACCTCTACCTGCCCAGCTCGGTGCTGGTCACGGGCTACGACATCATCTTCTTCTGGGTCGCCCGGATGATCATGATGACCACGCACTTCACGGGCCGCGTGCCCTTCCGCCATGTCTACATGCATGGCCTGGTGCGTGACGCCCAGGGCAAGAAGATGAGCAAGTCCGAGGGCAACGTGCTCGACCCCGTGGACCTGATCGACGGCATCGACCTGGACACCCTTCTGGACAAGCGCACGCAGGGCCTGCGCCGCCCCGAGACCGCGCCCCAGGTGCGCAAGAACACGCAAAAGGAATTCCCCGAGGGCATTCCCGCCTACGGCGCCGACGCGCTGCGCTTCACCTTCGCGGCCCTGGCCTCGCTGGGCCGCTCCATCAACTTCGACAGCAAGCGCTGCGAGGGCTACCGCAACTTCTGCAACAAGCTGTGGAATGCCAGCCGCTTCGTGCTGATGAACTGCGAAGGCCATGACTGCGGCCTGCTGCCCCACACCAAGGAGCAATGCCAGGCCGGCGGCGAGTTCGCGGGCTACATGCAGTTCAGCCAGCCCGACCGCTGGATCGCCTCGCAGCTGCAGAAGGTCGAGGCCGAAGTGGCCAAGGGCTTTGCCGAATTCCGCCTGGACAACGTGGCCAACGCGCTGTACGACTTCGTCTGGAACGAGTTCTGCGACTGGTACCTGGAAATCGCCAAGGTGCAGATCCAGACCGGCAACGAGGCCCAGCAGCGCGCCACGCGCCGCACGCTGATCCGCACGCTGGAGGCCATCCTGCGCCTGGCCCACCCCATCATCCCGTTCGTGACCGAAGCCCTGTGGCAGAAGGTCGCCCCGGTCGCCGGCCTGCCCGGCGAGTCCGTGGCCGTGGCCCGCTACCCCGAGGCCCAGCCCGAGAAGATCGACGAGGCCGCCATCGCCTACGTGGGCCGCATCAAGCAGATGATCGACGCCTGCCGCACGCTGCGCGGCGAGATGGGCGTGTCGCCCGCACAGCGCCTGCCGCTGCTGGCCGTGGCCAGCTCGGCCGACGAGGCACAGTTCCTGCGCACCAATGCCGCCGTGCTGCAAAACCTGGCCAAGCTCAGCGAGGTCAAGGTGTTCGACGACGAGGCCGCCTGGGCCGAGGCCGCCCAGGCCGCCCCGGTCTGCGTGGTGGGCGAGGCGCGCCTGGCGCTGTTCGTGGAGATCGACGTGGCCGCCGAAAAGGCCCGCCTGTCCAAGGAAGCCGCACGCCTGGAAGGCGAGATCACCAAGGCCAATGCCAAGCTGGGCAACGAGTCCTTCGTGGCCAAGGCGCCCCCGGCCGTCATCGACCAGGAAAAGAAGCGCGTGGCCGACTTCGGCGCCACGCTGATCCGCATCCAGGAACAACTCGCCCGCCTGGGTTGACATGGAATCTCCCCCTGAGCGGCTGCGCCGCTTCCCCCTCTCTCGCTTCGCGGGAGGGGGACGACACCCTCGGCGCGGGGCGGCGCGGCCGGCTGAGGCCCTTCCTCGGTGTCCCTGATCTTGGGCTGCGCCAGTTTCATCGTCCGAGGGCATCAAGTCGCACAATGAAAGCTGAGACACTTAGCGAAGAAGACGCAAAGCCGCACGCTTTTTCCATCACCTGAATCCCAAGATTTTCATGAGTAATCAGACCCGTGTCCGCAAAGCCGTGTTTCCCGTTGCCGGGCTCGGCACGCGCTTTCTGCCCGCCACCAAGGCCTCTCCCAAGGAGATGCTGCCCGTGGTGGACAAGCCGCTGATCCAGTACGCCGTGGAAGAGGCCTACGAGGCCGGCATCCGCGACATGATCTTCGTCACCGGCCGCAGCAAGCGCGCCATCGAGGACCATTTCGACACCGCCTACGAGCTGGAAAACGAGCTGGAGAACGCCGGCAAGCAGGCCATGCTGGAGCTGGTGCGCAGCATCAGCCCCGCCGACATGAACTGCCTGTTCGTGCGCCAGCCGCGCTCGCTGGGCCTGGGCCATGCCGTGCTGTGCGCCGAGCCGCTGGTGGGCAACGAGCCCTTTGCCGTGCTGCTGGCCGACGACCTGATGGTGGGCGAGCCTGGCGGCCCCGGCGTGATGGCGCAGATGACATCGGCCTTCCACAAGCAGGGCCGCTCCCTGCTGGCCGTGCAGGAAGTGCCGCTGGAGCAGACCAAGCGCTATGGCATCGTGGCTGGCGAGCCGGCCGGCGGTTCGCTGATGCGCATCGAGAAGATCGTGGAAAAGCCCGCGCCCGAGAAGGCCCCCTCGCGCATGGGCGTGGCTGGCCGCTACGTGCTGACACCGGCCATCTTCGAGGAGATCCGCAACCAGCCCAAGGGCGTGGGCGGCGAGATCCAGCTGACGGACGCCATCGAACGCCTGATGGCCCATGAAGCCGTCTACGCCTTCCAGTACCAGGGCAAGCGCTACGACTGCGGCAGCAAGGAAGGCTTTCTGCAGGCCACGGTGGAGCTGGCGCTGCAGCACGAGGACGTGGGCGCGAGCTTCCGCGAATACCTGCAGGGCCTGAGCATCTGAGGCCCGGCCTCAGGGCCGCCCCTGCCCCATGCAAAAGGCCTGCGAAAGCAGGCCTTTTTCTTTGGAACGAACCGCGGGCAGCCGCTCAGCGCCGGCGCAGGATATGGATGAACTCCGCACCCACGGTCTGCTGCTCCACCAGTTCATTGCCGGTCTGCTTGGCAAAGGCCTGGAAGTCGCGCAGCGAGCCCGTGTCGGTGGCCACCACCTTGAGCAGCTGGCCGCTGTCCAGTTCGGCCAGCGCCTTCTTGGCCTTGAGAATGGGCAGCGGGCAGTTGAGCCCGCGCGTGTCGATTTCCTTGTGAATTTCCATCGGATGCACCTCTTGAGCCTGGGATTCTAGGCGGCATCGCGGCTGAGGCCGGCAGCAGTGTCTTCATCGGCGCGACTCGCTTCAGCCTCCTGGGCCTGCTCGGCACGCTTCCAGAAGTCACGGATCACAGGATCATGCCCCCGGCTGCGCAGCCACTTGGCCAGCGCCATGCCGGTGCCCGAAGGCCAGGCCTGGACTTTCTCGGGCTCCAGCAGCCGGTACTCGAGCAGCTCGGGCGACAGCCGCACCTGGCCGCTGGCGCGCACATGGAAGGCGATGATCACCTGGTTCATGCGCAGGAACTCATGCACGCTGATCAGCTCCAGCGACTCGGCCTGCAGGCCGGTTTCCTCCGCCACCTCGCGTGCCACGCCCTCCTCGGGCGACTCGCCGGCTTCCATGAAGCCCGTGATCAGGCCGAAGACCTTCTCGGGCCAGGCCGCATTGCGCGCCAGCAGCACCTTGCCGTCCAGCTCCACGATGGCGGCCAGCACCGGCGTGGGATTGTTCCAGTGCGTCCAGCCGCACTCGGGGCAGCGCAGGCGCGATACATCGCCGCCGTCCTCGGCCTGGATCACCCACTGCAGGGGCGTTGCGCAGTGCGTGCAATAGCGGGTTTCATAGTGCATGGGGCTGTTCCTGGTTTTTTGCTGTCCTGGCTCAATGCAAACAGGAAGGCCCGCCGGAAGGCGGGCCTGTCGCTGCGTCAGGCGGGGAAGACGCCCGTGGACAGATAGCGGTCGCCGCGGTCGCAGACCACGAAGACGATGGTGGCGTTGTTCTCGCGCTCGGCAATCTGCTGGGCCACCCAGCAGGCGCCCGCCGCCGAGATGCCGGCAAAGATGCCTTCCTCGCGCGCCAGGCGGCGCGCCATGTCCTCGGCATCGTCCTGGCCCACGAGCACGGTCTCGTCGATCAGCGAGGCGTCGTAGATCTTGGGCATGTATTCCTCGGGCCACTTGCGGATGCCGGGGATGCGCGAGCCCTCGGCCGGCTGGGCGCCCACGATGCGGATGGCAGGGTTCTTTTCCTTAAGGAACTTCGCCACGCCGGTGATCGTGCCCGTGGTGCCCATGGCGCTCACGAAATGCGTGATCTCGCCGCCGGTCTGCTCCCACAGCTCGGGGCCCGTGGTCTCGTAGTGGATGCGCGGATTGTCGGGGTTGCCGAACTGGTCGAGCACCACGCCCTTGCCCTGGGCCACCATCTGGTCGGCCAGGTCGCGCGCGTATTCCATGCCGCCGCTCTTGGGCGTGAGGATCAGCTCGGCGCCATAGGCCTTCATCGTCTGGGCACGCTCGATGGACAGGTCCTCGGGCATGATCAGCACCATCCGGTAGCCCTTGATCGTGGCGGCCATGGCCAGCGCAATGCCGGTATTGCCCGAGGTGGCCTCGATCAGCGTGTCGCCGGGCTTGATGTCGCCGCGCTCTTCGGCGCGGCGGATCATCGACAGGGCCGGCCTGTCCTTGACCGAACCGGCCGGGTTGTTGCCTTCCAGCTTGCCCAGCACCACGTTGCCACGTTCCTGGCGAGACTGCGCACCGATGCGCTGCAATGCCACCAGGGGCGTGCGGCCGATGGCGTCTTCGATGGTCGGATAAATTTTCATAGCCTCACACTGTGCCATAATTCGCCCCTGCGCTAAGTAGCCCGGGTGGTGAAATTGGTAGACGCAGGGGACTCAAAATCCCCCGCCGCAAGGCGTGCCGGTTCGATTCCGGCCCCGGGCACCAGAGATTACGTAGCCGAAAAAGCAGTCCCCTGCTTTTTCGGCTATTTCTTTTCCGGCCGCTGTCTTCACAGCGTCCGCACAAACCTCAAGCCCCTTTGCATCCAGCCGTGTTCAACGGCTGCACTGCATTTCAAGGCCCTCCAGCCTGCACCGATCCTGCGTCCTCATGCCTTGGGCGGGATGACGCCTGCGCGCTTTTCGCCGCACCGGGCCCAACCTGTGTACAACTTTGGCATCAACCGCCTCTCAAGGCCTGCCAGGCCTGGGCCTTGGCCCATGCTGAAGCCTGCTTGAAGCAGCACCATCCCAGCCCGCAGACAGGGCTGCAGCCCTGCGTCAAATTCAGTACCTTCCCTCTGAAAACCGCCACTTGCACCACCGTCATGCAGCCCTTGCCCAGCGCGGGCACCAGCCCGGTGCGCCCACGGTTCGGGCCTGTGAAAGCCCATGAAAAAAGCCACCCTGAGGTGGCTTCCTTTCTCCACAGATCCATTGAACAACCCTGTGGATAATCAGTGAACAGCAAGTGAACGAGGCGTCCAAGTGCTTGCATTCACTGGCCGCAGGCTAAGCTGCCTGCAAATCAGGCAACCTCCAGATCCAAGGGAAAACCCTCGATTCGGAAGGCACCTGACACGCCTCGCCTCAGGCATCCGTGCGGCGGATCTGCGCGCGCCCTGCCGCCGTGATGTGCCATTGATGGCTGCTGTCCACTTCGACCAGTCCACGCTCGCGCAGCCTCTTGGACAGATGCTCGCGCGCCGCGCTTTCCAGCGACACGGGCTCGCCCATCTCCAGCTTCTTGAGCACTTCGAGTTCATCCACCGTCGGCTCGTACACGGGTGCGTGATATGTGGTTTCGGCCATCGCTACTCCTTCGCTATTCAAAGTCTCATGCCCCAGGACTCTAGGGGGCACGGACCCAAACATAGCCTTGGCCCGGGAGCCGCGCAATCGGTGGCCGCACCTTTTTTCGAGTTGTGGGCGATGATTGCACGCTTTGCGGCGGCGTCCCACAGGCGCCAGGGCCAGGCCCCGGCCTGACAACGGGCGATCCACGCTCTTGCCGCACCCGCCCCATTGGCCGCTCCCTCACCCATCTGACCCAGGAATTCAGGTTTTCATGCTGTACGCCATCACCGCCTTGTTCGCCTTCCAGTTGCTGGGGGAGGCCATCGTCCAGCTCACGGGGCTGCCGCTTCCGGGCGCGCTCGTGGGCACGCTGCTGCTGCTGGGGGCGCTGCTGCTGCACGGCCGCCTGCCCGAGTCGCTGGAGAAGGCCGCCGGCGTGCTGCTGCAGAACATGATGCTGCTGTTCATTCCCGTCATTGCAGGCGTGATGCTGGAGTTCGACCGGCTGTCGCGCGAATGGCAGCCCTTTGTGATCGCCTGCGTGGCGGGTGCGGCCATCACCTTCCTGGCCACGGCCTTCACCTTCCGCTGGTGCCTGGAGCGCCAGCGCGCCCGCGAAGCGGCCGCCAGCCAGGGAGACAAGGCATGAGCGCGCTCGCCACCCACTGGCAAAGCGCCTGGCAGTCGCTGTCCGGCAACGCCTCCACCGCCCATCTGCCCTGGCTGGTGCTGACCATGGCCGTCTACCTGGCGGCCATGGCGCTGTACCGCAGAAGCGGCAACCATCCGCTCCTGATTCCCGTCTTCACGGCCGTGGTCGTCATCGTGGGCGTGCTGCTGGCCACGGGCACCTCCTATGCCAGCTACCGCAGCGGCGTCTCGCTGCTGGGGCTGCTGATCGGCCCGGCCACCGTCGCGCTGGCAATTCCGCTGTACGCCCAGCGCGAGCGCATCCGCGCGCTGTGGCTGCCCATCAGCGTGGCGCTGGCCGTGGGCTGCGTGGTGGCGTTGCTGTCGGCACTGCTGATCGGCTGGAGCCTGGGAGCGACGGTGCAGACACTGGTGGCGCTGGCGCCCAAGTCGGCCACCATTCCCATCGCCCTGCCCATGGCCGAGCGCTTTGGCGGGCCGGCCTCGCTGGCGGCCGTGGCCGTGGCCATCACCGGCATTGCGGGCACGATGATGGCGCCGCTGCTGATCCGCCTGGTGCGCAGCGATGACCCGGCCGTGCAGGGTTTTGCCCTGGGACTTACGGCCCACGCCATTGGCACGGCACGCGCGCTGCAGGTGAATCCGACCATGGGCGCCTTCTCGGCCCTGGCCATGGGCCTGAACGGCGTGGCCACGGCCGTGGTCATGCCGCTGTGCCTGGCCGTGCTGCCCTGGTTTTGAGCGCGATTGCGGGTTTTCCCCAGAGACACCCCCACAAGCCTGTGGACAAGCGCCGCCAGCAGCAAGGATAAGTCAGTTAAGTGACTGTCATCGTTGAACAATCCAAAGCCTGCTTAATTTTCAGGCAGGCCGGTGCTCCCTGGCGCGCTGCTGCAGCCATGAAGAGAACACGCGCAGGGCGGGCGCGGGCTGCGCATCGGGCGCCAGGGCCGGCGTGACCAGGTAGTAGGCACGGTTGCCGCGCAGCGGCTGGGGGCAGGCAATGATGAGGTCGCCGCGCGCCAGTTCCTGCTCGATCAGCATGGGTGGCATCAGCGCCACGCCCAGGCCCTGGCTGGCCGCCACGGCCAGCATGGAGAACAGCTCCAGCCGCATGCCGTCCAGCGCGCGCGGCGCGGCCACGCCCATGGCATCGAACCACTGCTGCCAGCCGTAGGGCCGCGTGCTTTGCTGCAGCAGCGGCATCCGGGCCACGACATCCGCCCCCACGGGCAGCCAGGCGCGACCCGGCTCGCGCGCCTGCGCCGTGGCCAGCAGTTGCGGGCTGCACACGGGCACCACCTCTTCGTCCATCAGCCATTGCGCCTGCACACCGGGCCAGCGCGCCACCTGCTCGGGCGTGCCTGCATAGAGCGCGGCGTCGAACACGGTATCGGCGAAAAGGAAGGGCCGCGTCTGCACGTCGATGTGCACCGTGACCTCGGGATGCTCGCGCGCCAGCTGCGGCAGGCGCGGCAGCAGCCAGCGCGTGGCGAAGGTGGGCACGGCCGCCAGGTTGAGCGGCCCGCCTTCGCCCTGGTGGGCCATGATGTCCAGCGTGTCGCGCTCCAGGCCGTGCAGCCAGCGCGAGACCTGCTGTGCGTACTGCGTGCCCGCCTCGGTCAGCAGCACGCCGTGGCGCGTGCGCCGGAACAGCTGCACGCCCAGGAACTCCTCCAGCGCAATGATCTGGCGCGATACCGCGCTTTGCGTGAGCGACAGTTCCTGCGCCGCACGCGTGTAGCTGATGTGCCGGGCGGCCGATTCAAAGCAGGCCAGGGCTTGGGTGGATGGCAGGGCTCTACGCATATCTCATGAATTCAACGCACTCCAATGGCACACATCATAGGGAATAACCCGCAACATGGAATCCATACATGCGCTTTACGCATTCATGGATGAACAAACATCGTTTGCGCCACGCGCAGGCCCGCTTCTAAGATGCGTCGCAACAACGCTCCATGGCCACAGCCTGCCCGGCTTTGGCATATGGCAGCGACCCGCCCTTGACCTCTTTGTTTTTTGGAGAAACCACGCCATGGCCCGCAACAGCTTCCAATGGGATGACCCCTTCCAGCTCGACCAGCAACTGAGCGAAGACGAGCGCATGATCCGCGACGCGGCCCATGCCTACTGCCAGGAGAAGCTGGCCCCCCGCGTGCTGGAAATGTTCCGCCACGAAAAGTCCGACGTGAGCATCTTCCGCGAGATGGGCGAGCTGGGCCTGCTGGGCCCCACCATCCCCACGCAGTACGGCGGCGCGGGCCTGAACTACGTCAGCTACGGCCTGGTGGCGCGCGAGATCGAGCGCGTGGACTCGGGCTACCGCTCCATGGCCAGCGTGCAAAGCTCGCTGGTGATGGTGCCCATCAATGAATTCGGCACCGAAGACCAGAAGAACAGGTACCTGCCCAAGCTGGCCAGCGGCGAGTTCATCGGCTGCTTCGGCCTGACCGAACCCGACCACGGCTCCGACCCCGGCAGCATGTCCAGCCGCGCCTACAAGGTGGACGGCGGCTACCGCCTCAAGGGCAACAAGATGTGGATCACCAACAGCCCCGTGGCCGACGTGTTCGTGGTCTGGGCCAAGGAAGTGACCGAGGACGGCCATGTGGGCGAGATCCGCGGCTTCATCCTGGACAAGGGCATGAAGGGCCTGTCGGCCCCGGCCATCCACGGCAAGGTGGGCCTGCGCGCCTCCATCACGGGCGAGATCGTGATGGACGACGTCTTCGTTCCCGAGGAAAACGCCTTCCCCGAGGTGCGCGGCCTCAAGGGCCCCTTCACCTGCCTGAACAGCGCACGCTTCGGCATCGCCTGGGGCGCCCTGGGCGCAGCCGAGTTCTGCTGGCACACGGCGCGCCAGTACACGCTGGACCGCAAGCAGTTCGGCCGCCCCCTGGCTGCCAACCAGCTGATCCAGAAGAAGCTGGCCGACATGCAGACCGAGATCACCCTGGGCCTGCAGGCCGCGCTGCGCGTGGGCCGCATGAAGGACGAGCACCAGAACGTGATCGAGATCACCTCGCTGATCAAGCGCAACAACTGCGGCAAGTCGCTGGACATCGCCCGCATGGCGCGCGACATGATGGGTGGCAACGGCATCAGCGACGAGTTCGGCGTGGCCCGCCATCTGGTCAACCTGGAAGTGGTCAACACCTACGAAGGCACGCACGATGTGCATGCGCTGATCCTGGGCCGTGCCCAAACCGGCATCGCAGCTTTTGCCAACTGACCCCCTGAGGCGCTTCGCGCCTTCCCCCTTCTCGCTTCGCGGAGGGGGACGACGCCCTCGCCGCGAGGCGGCTCTTGCTCGGCGTCCCTGGCCTGTTCCACGCCCGTGTCACACGCTATGGGTGATGGAAGCTCAAGCCCTCAGCTGAACTACCAGCGGCATCGGGCTCGCTCATATTTCTTCCCTCTCATGTCCTCCACATCCTCCGCGCCGGCCGCATTGGCTGGCATCAAGGTGCTTGATCTTTCCCGCGTGCTGGCCGGGCCCTGGTGCACGCAGACGCTGGCCGACCTGGGTGCCGATGTGATCAAGGTCGAGCGGCCCGTGGCCGGCGATGACACGCGCCACTGGGGGCCTCCGTTCCTGCCGCGTGACGATGGGCAGGCCACGCAGGAGGCCAGCTATTTCACGGCCTGCAACCGCAACAAACGCTCGGTCACCATCGACATGTCCACCCCCGATGGGCAGCAGCTGATTCGCCAGATGGCGGCCGGGGCCGACGTGCTGGTGGAGAACTTCAAGGTCGGTGGCCTGGCGCAGTACGGGCTGGACTACGAAAGCCTCAAGGCGCTCAACCCGCGCCTGATCTATTGCTCGGTCACGGGTTTCGGCCAGACCGGCCCGTATGCCGAGCGCGCGGGCTACGACCTCATGGTGCAGGCCATGTGCGGGCTGATGAGCATCACCGGCCATGCCGACGAGGCGCCCGGAGGCGGCCCGCTCAAGGTGGGTGTGGCCGTGATCGATGTCTTCACGGGCCTGTATGCCAGCAATGCCATCCTGGCCGCGCTGCATGCGCGCCAGGCCTCGGGCCGGGGCCAGCACATCGACATGGCCCTGCTCGACGTGGGCATGGCCGTGCTGGCCAACCAGGCCGCCGGCTTTCTGGCCACGGGCGAATCGCCGGGCCGTGCCGGCAACATCCACCCCAGCCTGGCGCCCTACCAGGACTTCGCCACGGCCAACGGCAACGTGCTGCTGGCCATTGGCAATGACGGGCAGTTCGCGCGCTTTTGCGCCGCCGTCGGCGAAGCCGGCTGGTCGCAGGACGAGCGCTTTGCCACCAACACCGCGCGCGTGCGCAACCGCCAGGCGCTGCTGGAGCGGATGGTGCCCCTCATGAAGACACGCGGCACGGCCGAATGGATTGCGCTGCTGGAAGACAAGGCCGTGCCCTGCGGCCCCATCAACACCATCGCCCAGGCCTTCGACGACCCGCAGGTGCGCGCACGCGGCATACGCGTCGAGCTGCCGCGCGAGGCCGGCGACGGCATCTCGCGCATCGCCGGCGTGGCCAGCCCCATGCGCCTAAGCGATACCCCGCCCGTGCTGCGCAGCGCACCGCCCTCCCTGGGCCAGCACACCGATGAAGTGCTGGGCGAGTTGGGCATTGCGCCCATGGCCATCCAGGCGCTGCGCTCGCGCGGCGTGGTCTGATCGCCAGCGCCGCGCAACACCGCCTCCACATTTCTCAGCCCAAGCACCGCCATACGAATGTCCTAACGAATCACGCCCTCCCACCCGTCGGTGCCTCACAACAAACGTCCACAACATCCATTCAAGGAGACAACACCATGACTCACACCTCCCGCATCGCGCTCGCCGGCATCCTCGGCGCCCTCGCGCTTTCGGGCGCAGCCCATGCCCAGGGCTACCCCACCAAGCCCATCAAGCTGCTCGTGCCCTTCGCGGCCGGCGGCACCACCGACCTGATCGCGCGCATCGTCGCCGAACCGCTGGGCCGTGCCCTGGGCCAGCCCGTGGTGGTCGAGAACAAGGGCGGCGGCGGCGGCAGCATCGGCGCGGCCGAGACGGCGCGCTCCCAGCCCGATGGCTACAGCCTGGGCATCGCCACCGTGTCCACAACGGCCACCAATCCGGCGATCAACCCCAAGATCCCGTACAACGTGCTGACCGACTTCACGCCCATCGTGAACATCGCGGCCACGCCAAACATCATTGCGGCCAACCCCAAGTTTGCGGGCAAGAACTACCAAGAGTTCCTGGCCGAGGTGAAGAAGAACCCCGGCAAGTACTCCTACGCCTCGCCCGGCAACGGCAGCATCACCCATCTGATGATGGAGATGTTCAAGCTGTCCACGGGCACCGACATCACCCACGTGCCCTACCGTGGCAGCGGCCCCGCGCTGAACGACGCCGTGGCCGGCCAGGTTCCGCTGATCTTCGACAACCTGCCCTCCGCCCTGGGCTTCGTCAAGGAAAAGCGCCTGGTGCCCATCGTGGTGGCCGCGCCCCAGCGCCTGGCCGCCCTGCCCGATGTGCCCACCTTCAAGGAAGTGGGCCTGGCCCCCGTCAACCGCATGGCCTACTACGGCATCGTCGGCCCCAAGAACCTGCCGCGCGACATCGTGGACAAGGTCAACGCCGCCACGCGCAAGGTGCTGCAGGACCCCGCCATCAAGAAGCGCATCGAGGAAACCGGCTCGCTGATCGTGGCCGACACGCCCGAGCATTTCTTTGAAGAGATCAAGGCCGAACTGGCGGTCTACAAGGACGTGGTGCATAAGCAGAACCTGACGATGGATTGAGCCTGCGCGTCACCCACCGACCATCCCCGCCACGGCGGGGATTTTTTTCAGGCCTCGCCAGCGGCAGGCGACAGCAACGCCTCGCACACCTCGCACAGGCGCTCAGCCAGACGCCGGCCCGGCGCCGACAACTGGGCGCGCACGTGCAGTGCCACTTCCACATCAGGCACGGGGGCGAAGCCGGCCATGCCGTCGAGCAGGCGGTGGCCGGGCCCGACCAGCCTGCGCGGCAGCAGGCTGAGGCCCAGGCCCTGCTCCACGGCGGCTTCCAGGCTGGCCAGGCTGGCGCTCACATAGGCCAGGCGCCAGCGCCGGCCTGCGGCATCCAGCGCATGCGTCATCTCGCTGCGGTACAGGCCGCCCTGCGGAAATACCACCAGAGGCAAGGGATCCATCCCGCGGCAGGGATGCCGCGCACTGTCTATCCAGGCCAGCGGTTCGGGCCAGCGCGCCATGCCGGGCGTGCTGCCGCTGCGCTGCTTGACGATGGCCAGGTCCAGCTCGCCGGCCTGCAGTTGCTGCCATATCGCCTGCGACAACCCGCTGGTCAGCTCCAGGCGCAACTGCGGCTGGCTGCGCGCCAGCGCGCCCAAGGCGGGCATCAAGGCATGGCCGGCAAAGTCCTCTGGTACGCCGATGCGCAGCACGGCTTCGGTGGCGCCAGCCAACTGCTCCACGGCCTCGTCCATGAGCGCGAGGATGCGTTGCGCATAGGCCAGCAGGCGCTCTCCTTCCAGCGTGCATTCCACATGGCGCCCGCTGCGGTCCAGCAGCGTGCAGCCCATTTGCTCCTCCAGCCTGCGGATCTGCTGGCTGACCGTGGACTGGGTCAGGTGCACGCCCTGCGCCGCGCGCGTGAAGCTGCCGGTTTCGGCCACGGCGCAGAAGCTGCGCAGCAGGGTGGGGTCTATGGAAGAGGGTTGCATGGGGCGTGGGCGGATTTCAGTGGCTTTGTCACTGCCCAGCATTTGATCATTTAATTTTCCAATTGATGGCCCCCGTCCTAGACTGCGGCCTCAGCTCCGATTGCCCAGCCATCCCCATGCAAGAACAAGAACACATCCGCCTGCTGCGCCATGCCGTGCAGCTGGCGCACGACAACCGCCTGCGGGGCGGCCGGCCCTTCGGCGCCCTGCTCGCGCGCGAGGGGCAGATCCTGTCCACGGGCGTCAACGAGATCGTGCAAAGCCATGATCCCAGCGCCCATGCCGAAATGCAGGCGCTGCGCGCAGGCACGCGCGCTCAGGCCAACCCCAGCCTGGCTGGCTGCACCATCTACGCCAGCGGCCACCCCTGCCCCATGTGCCTGGCGGCGCTGGTGATGGCCGGGGCCGAGCAGGTTTTCTTCGCCTTCGACAACGCGGATGCCCAGCCTTACGGCCTGTCCAGCGAAGGCGCCTACCAGCGGCTGCGCATGCCGCTGCAGCCGCCACCGCTGCCCCTGACGCGGCTGGACACGGGCATCACGGCGGCCCAGCTGTATGGCAACGCCCCCTGGGCCTGAAGCCATGTCGTCCATTGCGCCTGCACGCACCGAGGCGCCTGCCGCAGCGCACGCCATTCCAACGGCGCTGTGGCTGGCCACCGTGGTCCTGGTCACGCTGAACCTGCGCCCGTTTCTCACGGCCATCGGCCCGCTGGGCCCGCAGATACAGTCCGCCACCGGCATGGATCTGTCCACGCTGTCCTGGCTGACGCTGCTGCCCATGGCGTTGATGGGCGTGGGCGCCTGGCTGGCCCCGGCCGCGCTGCGGCGCCTGGGTCCGCGCCGCGCCGTGGTCGGGTCCTTGGCGGTGATTGCGCTGGGCTGCGCGCTGCGCGTGGCGGGCTCCAGTGCGGCCACCCTGCTGGCCACGGCCGCGCTGTGCGGCGCTGGCGTGGCCCTGGTGCAAGGCGTGCTGCCGGGCCTGATCAAGCGCCAGTCGCCCGCACGCATGGCCCAGATGATGGGGCTGTACTCGGCCGCGCTCATGGGCGGCGGGGCGCTCGGTGCCCAGATTTCGCCGCTGGCCGTGCAATGGGGACTGGACTGGCGCTTTGCGCTGGCGCTCTGGACTGCGCCCGCCCTGCTGGCATTGGCGCTGGCGCGGCATGCGCTGAGCACATTGCCGGGTCCGGCGCCCATGGCAGCCCATGCCTCGCAAGACACCGGCTGGCTGCGCCGGCGCCCGCGCACCTGGATGCTGATGGCCTGCTTCGGCCTCATCAATGGCGGCTATGCGGCCATGGTGGCCTGGCTTGCGCCCTTCTACCAGACGCACGGCTGGAGCCCCGCGCAAAGCGGCGGCCTGGTCGCCCTGCTGTCGGTGGCCCAGGCCAGCGCCGCGCTGGGACTGCCCGTGCTGGCTGCGCGCCATGCCGACCGGCGGCCATGGCTGGGGTTCACGCTGCTGTGCCAGATCATCGGCCTGGCCGCGCTGGCCTGGTGGCCTGATGCAGCGCCGCTGCTCAACATCGTCATCCTCGGCATCGGCCTGGGTGGGTGCTTCGCCTTGATGATGGTGGTGGCGCTGGACCATCTTCCCCACCCCACGCAGGCCGGTGCGCTCAACGCACTGATGCAGGGCGGCGGCTTTCTGATTGCGGCGCTGGCGCCCTATGTGATCGCCCGGCTGCACCAGTTCACGGGCGGATTCGGCGCCGGCTGGCTGGCCCAGATGGCCGCCGTGCTCGTGGTCTGCGTACTGGTGTCACGCCTGGCGCCGCAGCGCTACGCCCAGGCCATGCGGGCACCCGGCGACTGACCCGCTTCAGTGCGCGGCCTGGAAGCCGGCCGACCAGCGCACGAAGGCCCAGATGCACCAGGCCAGGCCCAGCGCCACCAGGCCGCCGCCGATCCAGCCGATGTTCTGCATGCCCGCGTGCATGCTGACCTGGCTGCCCAGCAGCGCACCGCCGCCAATGCCGATGTTGAAGATGCCCGAGAACATGGACATGCCCACATCGGTGGCGTCGGCTGCCAGCTTGAGCACCTGGGACTGCATGGCCAGGGCGAAGCAGATCATGGCGACACCCCAGACCGAACTCATCACGTAGAGCGATGCCTCATGGCCCGAGGCCGGCACCAGCATCAGCAGGCTGGCCGACAGCACGCCAATGGCGGCCAGCAGAAAGCCGCGCGGATGGCGCAGCCCCCACCAGCTGAACATCACGCTGCCCACGATGCCCATGCCGCCGTACAGCAGCAGCACGGCCGTGGTCACCTTGCCCTCGAAGCCCGCGATGTCCTGCACGAAGGGCTCGATATAGCTGTAGGCCGTGAACTGCCCGGTGATCACGACCACCAGCAGGATGTAGATGGACAGCAGCGCCGGGCGGCGCAGCAGCATGGGCACGCTGGCCAGGTTGCCCGCGTTCTCGCTGGGCAGGCGCGGCAGCAGCCGGGCCAGGGCCACCATGACGATGGCGGCCACCCCGCCCACGGCCAGGAACGTCGTGCGCCAGCCCAGCCATTCGCCCACGATGCGACCCAGCGGAATGCCCAGCACCATGGCCATGGAGGTGCCGGTGGCCAGCAGGCTCAGCGCCACGGCCTTCCTGCCGGGCGGCGCCACGCGCACGGCCAGCGAGGCGGTGATGGACCAGAACACCGCGTGCGACAGCGCAATGCCGATGCGGCTGACCATGAGCGAGGCAAAGCTCCAGGCCACGCCCGACAGCACATGGCTGGCCACGAACAGCGCGAACACGCCCATCAGCAGCTTGCGCCGCTCCACATTGCGCGTGAGCAGCATGAAGGGCAGCGAGGCCAGGGCCACGATCCAGGCATAGATGGTCAGCATCAGCCCGACCTGCTCGGTGGGCATGCCAAAGCTCGCGCCAATGCTGCTGAGCAGGCCCACGGGCACGAACTCGGTGGTATTGAAGACGAAGGCGCCCAGCGCCAGCGCGATCACGCTGAGCCAGGCCTGGGCGGCCGTGGGTGTGGATGACGCGGAAACGGAGCCGGCCGCAGCGGAAACGGAAGGGGGCATGGGGAACGTGGGGCCTTTTTTGTTGCAGCGCAATATTGTGCTGCGCCATGCGACTGCCTGATGTCAGCTGCCGCGCAGGCCCCAGTGCCGCCAGGGGGACTCAGGCCGGAGGCAGGTGGCAGACGGCCTCGATGTTGTGGCCGTCGGGGTCGAGCACGAAGGCCGCGTAATAGTCGTCGTGGTAGTGCGGTCGCAGGCCGGGCTCGCCGTTGCAGCGCCCGCCTGCCGCCAGGGCCGCAGCATGGAAGTCATCGACCATGTGGCGGTTGTCCACGCGGAAGGCCACATGGATGGGCGGCTGGTTGGGCGTGCCCCCGCTGATCCAGAAATCGGGCTTGGGCGGCTCGCCGAAGCCCGCAGTGTCCGTATGGCCCGTGACTTCGGCAGAAAGCTCCATGAGGATTTCATAGCCCAGCGGCGCCAGGGCGCGTGCATAGAAATCCTTGCTGCGCTCGAAGTCCGATACGAGGATTCCCGTGTGGTCGATCATGGCTGTGCTCCTGCCTGTTCATGACGGACACCAGCATGCCATGGAGACCGCTGCGGCACCAGTGGACTGGCGCAGGTGTTCAGTAAGCGACGGTGAAACGCTGGCGCAGGTGCAGGCCCTTGTCCAGCGCGTCGACCAGGGCCACGGCCAGGTCCGCTGCCGAAATCGTGCCGGGCTGGCCATCGGCCTGCATCAGCGGCTCATCCTTGCCCGTGCGGTATTGGCCCGTGCGTTCGCCATGGTCGCCCAGGTGCAGGGCAATGGGCGGGCTCAGCATCGTCCAGTCCAGGCCCTGCTCCTTTTGCAGATCGTTGAGGGCATCGCGGGCAGCCGAGGCGCCAGGCTTGATGGCGGCCGGGAACTCGGGCGTGTCCACCAGTTGCTTGCCGGGTGCGATGTAGAGGCTGCCCGCGCCGCCGACCACCAGGTAGCGCTTGATGCCGGCCGCCTTGGTGCCCGCCACGATGGCGCGCGAGCCGCGCATGAAGTCCTCATAGATGTCGGGATTGCCCCAGCCCGCGTTGTAGGCGCTGACCACGGCGTCCGCGCCCGCCACGGCGCGCTGCACGGCGGCGGCGTCCAGTACATCGGCCTGCACGGCCTGCAGCCGCGGCTGGGCCGCCAGCTTGGCGGGGTCGCGCACCAGGGCCACGACCTCATGGCCGCGCTGCAGCAGCTCCTTCAATACCGCCGAACCCACAAAGCCGGTTGCGCCAATCAATGCCACTTTCATCTTCGGTCCTTTATGGCGCCAGGGCGCCTGTTCACGATGGCATTGAGATTACGCCGTTCACAATGCATGCGGTAGACGGCAATTTTTACCAATACCTTGAAGCGCAGCTTCACAATACAGCCCATGGATGACTACAAACGCATGGCCGTTTTCGCCGCCGTGGTGCAGCACGGCTCCATGAGCGCCGCCGCGCGTGCCCTGGGCATGAGCCCCTCGGCCGTGAGCCAGCAGGTGCGCCAGCTCGAACGCGATGGCGGCGTCACCCTGCTGCACCGCTCCACCCGGCAGATCGCGCTGACCGACACCGGCGAGCGCTACTACCAGCAGTGCGCCGCCATGGCCCAGGCCGCCAGCCAGGCGCGGGCCGAGCTGGCGGCCGCGCGCGACGAGCCCGGCGGCGAGCTGCGCCTGTCAGCCACAGTGGGCTTTGCCCGCCACATCGCGCCGGCCCTGGGCCACTGGCTGGCCCGGCACCCCGCACTGCGCCTGCACCTGGATGTGGACGACGCGCCCATCGACCTCATACAAAGCCGCATCGACCTGGCCTTGCGCTTCGGCCGGCTGGCCGATTCCGGCTGGGCCGCCCGGCGCCTGGGCGCCATGCGCAATTGGCTGTGCGCCTCGCCCGCATGGATACAGGCCCAGGGTGGCGGCGCGGCCTGGCGCCACCCGGCACCGCTGGCCAGCATGCGCTGGCTGGGCCTGGCGCGCGAGGGCCAGGGCCAGGCCCTGCGTGCCGAGGCGCGCCACCCTGACACGGGCGAGACCTACAGCCTGCAGGTGCTGCCGCATGTGGCCAGCAACAACCAGCTGTCCATCCAGCAGATGTGCGAGGCGGGCCTTGGCCTGGCCCTGCTGGGCAGCATGGACGTGGCCGACACGGTGGCCGAAGGCCGCCTGGTGCGCCTGCTGCCCGACTGGGACTTCGGCGGCCTGGACATCTGGGCGGTCACCCCGCAGCGCCAGGCCCAGCCCGCCAAGGTGCGCCAGGCCATCGCTGCCTTGCAGGCCTATCTGGCCCGGTTGCCGGGCGTGGTCGATGCGCCGGCCCCGGCCTGAGGATCATGGACAGCGCACGAAAAAAAGCCCGCACGGGGCGGGCATGAAAACGAAGGAAGGACGCTCGCTCAGTCGAGGGCTGTCTTCTGGCCGTTCTTGAACACGCTCAGCGTGTACGAGGGGTTCTTCATCTCGCCGTTCTTCTCGAAGGCGATCTTCGAGGTCACGCCCGAGTAGTCGGCCTTTTGCAGGAAGGGGATGTAGACCTTGGGGTCCCAGGAGTTGGCGCGCTTCATGGCGTCGGCCAGCATCATGGTGGCGTCGTAGAAGTACGGGCTGTAGACCTGGAACTGGCCGGGGTACTTGGCGTCGTAGCGCTTTTTCCATTCCGTGCCGCCGGGCATCTTGGCCAGCGAGGCGCCGCCATCGGCGCAGATCACGTTGTCCAGAGGCTTGGCACCGGCCGCCACCTTGGCCAGCTCGGGCACGCACAGGCCGTCGCCGCCGAAGTACTTGGCATCGTTCAGGCCCAGCTGGGCCATCTGGCGCAGCATGGGGCCGGCCTGGCCGTACATGCCGCCGTAGAAGATGCCATCGGGCTTCTTGGCCTTGATCGAGGTCAGGATGGCCATGAAGTCCGTGGCCTTGTCGTTCGTGAACTCCGAGGCCACGACCTTCACGCCCAGCTTTTCCGCATCCTTCTTGAACACATTGGCCAGGCCCTGGCCGTAGGCCGTGCGGTCATCGATGATGGCCACGGTCTTGAGCTTGAGCGTCTGCGCCGCGTATTTGGCCAGTGCCGCGCCCAGCGCGTTGTCATTGGCGATCACGCGGTAGGTGGTGTTCCAGCCGGGCTTGGTCAGGTCGGGGTTGGTGGCCGCGCCCGTGATCATGGGAATGCCGCAGTCCTGGAAGACCTTGGACGAGGGAATGGCCACGCCCGAGTTGAGGAAGGCCACGGCGCCGGCGACCTTGTCGTCGCACAGCTTCTGCGAAGCGGCCGTGCCCTGCTTGGGATCGGCCACATCGTCTTCGGCCACCAGCTGGAACTTGACCTTCTTGCCGGCGATCTCCATGCCCTTGGCATTGAGCTCGTCGATGGCCATGCGCACGCCGTTTTCGTTGTCCTTGCCGAAATTGGCCTGGGGACCGGACACCGGGCCGATGTGGCCGATGCGGATCACCTGCTCCTGGGCCATGGCCACGCCACCCATGCCGGCCACGACGGCCGCAATACACAACTTCCGGGACATCTTCATCGCGCACTCCTCAGTTGAAACAGGCCGTCACGTTATTCCCGTCATCGCGGCTTGGCAATGCCGCGTGACGGGGCCGCGACACTCGGCACCAACTCAGTGTTTACGAGCATCCGTCCCCACCCAAAGCTGTGCTGGGTGGCGCGCCGCAACCGGCGACGCAGGCGACGCTTGCAACTCAGGCCGCGCGGGCCTGACCCAGCGCCTGCACCTGGGCCAGCTGGTCCAGGGCCGCCAGGCAGGCATGGGCCACCTCCACGCCCTTCTTCACGAAGTGGGCGCGGAAGAACTCCACATGGTCGCCGTGCTCGTGGAAGTCGCGCGGCGTGAGCACGGCGGAGAACACGGGCACCTCGGTGTCGAGCTGCACGCGCATCAGCCCGTCGATCACGGCCGAGGACACGAACTCATGGCGGTAGATGCCGCCATTGACCACCAGGGCGCAGGCGATGATGGCGTCGAAGCGGCCAGTGTCGGCCAGCTTCTTGGCCAGCAGCGGGATCTCGAAGGCGCCGGGCACATTGAAGTGGCTGATGTTCTGCGCGGCCACGCCCTGGGCCTGCAGCTCGGCCGCCATGGAGTCGCGCGCCTGGTGCACGACATCGGTATGCCAGCTCGCGCAGATGACGGCCACGCGGCTGCGGCCCGCAACGGCCCTCCACGGCGTGCCCGAGGCCGTGCCGTGTGCGGAGAAATTCAAGGAGACAGGAGTCTGATTCATGGTGCTCTTTCAAGATGAGACAAATGAATCAGGGCGCGCGCCATGGCGCCGCATGGCGCGGCGCAGCCCATGGGAAAACCATGGGCATGGCGCCTGCCATACAGGTGCTGCGCGATCTCTTTCATCCGGACTGTGACCGTCGGCTCTGGCATCTCACCAGATCTGCTGACCCCGGCCGGCCTTGCGGCTTGCCGGGCGCTCGCGGGCTGCTGGACACATGCCGAAAGACAGATCCAGATACCGCCGGTGGGGAATTTCGCCCCGCCCTGAGAACGCTGCTTTGCGGCGCACGGACTGCGCACCGCCAAAGACAGAGGCCATTCTAGCCGCGCCCGCAAGCCATTGCCGCGATCGGGGCGGCAGGCGCCCTTGCGCACCACGCCTGCGCAATTCATCTGGCAACACCTACAGAATATGGGCGAATTGCTATCAAAATAGAAGCTCCGCTGTCGCCCTTGTTGCCTTGCAAGGACGACCCAGGTCAACCAATACGGCCTGTCAAACGTCATAGGAAGAGATCCAGACAGGAAACACGCCTTTGCCCGGACCCCATACCATGCCCCGTTCCAACGCCCCCACCGCGCAGTCACACCAGCAGCGTGACCTGCGCCCCCTGCGCACGCTGCGCCTGCTGGCCGGCCTTGGCCTCGCCGCCCTGGTCACCGCCTGCGCCGTGCCGCCCGATGGCTACTCGGACATGGGCTCCGGCTACCCCAGCTATCCCAGCTATCCGACCTACCCCAGCTACCCCTCTGGCGGCGGCGTCATCTACCCCTCCTATCCCACGCAGCCCGCCTATCCCGACAACGGCTGGTACGAGCGCCAGCGCCTGCAGCGCGAGCGCGATCGCCTGCAGTACGAGCGCGAGCGCATTCAGCAGGAGCGCAACCGCGACGCCTGGCGCGACCGCCAGGAGCGCGAGCGTGAAATGCGCGAGCGCGACCGGGACCGTGACCGCCAGGCACAGGACCGCGACCGCCAGTTGCGCGAACGCATGCAGGAGCAGCAGCGCCGCGAAGCCGAGCGCCAGCAGCGGGACCGCGAGCGCGACCAGGGCCAGCAGCAACGCGATCGTGAACGCCAGCAACGCGACCGGGAACAGCAGCGTGACCGCGAGCAGCAGCAACGCGCCATCGAGCGCATGCAGCGCGAAAGCCAGGGCGGCGGCAACCCCTACCCCACGCAGGATCCGCGCCACTGGCGTTGAACGGCTGACCAGCGGCATGTCCAGCCCCCTGCGCTGCGCACCATAATCGGCAATGCACCACATCCCTGTGCCGTTTGTGATGGGAAAGGAAACCGCCATGCACCGCACCCAAGACCTTTGCCAGCGCCGGGCACTGGCGGCGCTTGTACCGATGCTTGCAACGCTGGTGGTGGCACTCACCGCAGGCCCGGCCTCGGCCCAGGTCATCCGCTGCACGGATGCCAAGACCGGCCGAGTCACCTACACCAACAGCAGTTGCAAGGACGGCGAAAACCGCGTGCAGGTGCAGGAAGCCCCCAGCCCCGAAGAGCTGGAACGCGAGCGCGCGCAGTCCGCCGCCGCCATAGAGCGCAAGAACCAGCAACTGACCCGCGAAGAGGCCGAGCGCCGCGCACGCGCCCAGCAGCAGGAGCGCGAGGCGCGCAGCCGGCGCGAGCGCGAGAACTCGGCCCAGCGCGACAGCGGCGACTCCCCTGCCTGCCAGCAGGCGCGCCGCCGGCTGGACACCATCCTGGCCGAGTCCAATCCCGATCCCGCCACCTGGGGCCCGCGCAGCCAGGCCGCCCAGCAGCAAATGGAAATGGCCTGCCTGGGCCCCAAGGCCTATGAGCAGCTGCAGCAATCGCGCGCATTGCAGCCCAATGCCATCAACCGGCCGTGGATCGTCGGGCGCCCCGTGCCGCCGCAGCCGCTGCCGCCTTCGGCGCCCATCTCGCACTGCAACGTATTCCGCTGCTACGACACCAACGGCGGCATCCATCCGCGCTGATTCACGCGCGCAGGCCCTGCTCCACGGTGGGGTAGCGCAGGCGCAGGCCCAGCTCAGCCTTCAGGCGCTGGTTGCGCAGGCGGCGTGACTCCCCCATGAAGCTCAGCAGGCTGGCCGGCAGCTCGCGCTGTGCCTGCTCGAGCGTGATGCGCGCGGGGCGCGGCAGGCCGTAGAGATCGGCCGCAAAGTCGAAATAGTCCCCCATGCGCAGCTGCGTATCGTCGCTGGCGTGATAGATGCGCTGCGGCCGGCCGCGCCACAGCGCCCGCACGCAGGCGCGGGCCAGATCATCGGCATGGATGTGGTTGGTGTAGACATCCTCTGCGGCACACAGCAGGGGCGTGCCGCGCAGCAGGCGCCCGCGCGGCGTACCGTTTTCCCGGTCCGGCGCATAGATGCCCGGGATGCGCAAAATGCTGGCGCGCAGGCCGCCGCGCCCGGCAAAGCGCACGGCACGCTCGGCGTTCACGCGGCGCTGGGCACGCGCCGTGGCCGGTGCGGGCGGGCGGCTTTCGTCGATCCAGGCGCCCTCGCAGTTGCCATAGACGCCGGAGGTCGAGCCATAGACCAGGCTCGCCGGCCGGCCGCGACGGCGCAGCACGCGCAGCAGGGCCGTGGTGCGCGGGTCCAGCCACCAGCCCTCTTCGCCAGCGGGCGGATTGGGCGGCGGCGCCAGGTGGACGACGCGCGTGGCCAGGCCGGCCAGACGGCGCAGCGTGGCAGGCGCGTCCAGATCGCCCAGCAGCGGCGTGATGCCGCGCCCGCGCAGATCCTGCAGGCGCTCGGCGCCACGCGTCAGGGCCAGCACGCGCGGGCCCCGTCGTGCGACGCCGGAGCGTGCGCCGGGCGCGCCCGCCAATGCACCAGCCACGCGCAGCCCCACGTCGCCGCAGCCGACGATGAGCACGCGTTCGCGTCGAAAGCGCGCCGGCAGCGCGCCCAATGGGTTTTGGTTTGAGGGCAAAATCCTGGCCTGTTGCGAGGGCGGCCACCCGCGCGCCGCCGGTCGCGGCAGCGGCATGTCCGTCCGGGAAAGAAGATCGCCGGCGCGCTCCACGCGCCCGCCAGCGCCCCCGAGGATACCGAGAACATGACCGAGATAGCCAACGCTTCCCACGAAATCACCGTACAGCCCAGCGGCCGCGCCTTCGCCACGCAGGGCAGCGAGACCATCCTGGCCGCCGCCATCCGCTCCGGCGTGGGCCTGCCCTATGGCTGCAAGGACGGTGCCTGCGGTTCCTGCAAGTGCAAGAAGCTCAGTGGCGATGTCACCCATGGCCCGCATGCCGACAAGGCGCTGACCGCCCAGGAAGAGGCCGACGGCTATGTGCTCACCTGCTGCGCCAGGCCAGCCACCTCGGTGGTGCTGGAGTCGCGCCAGGTCACCGATGCCAGCGCCTTTCCCATCAAGAAAATGCCCGTGCGCGTGGCCACGTTGGAGAAGAAGTCGCACGACGTGATGCAGGTGCGCCTGCAACTGCCCGCCGCAGACAAGTTCCGCTACCACGCAGGCCAATACGTGGAGTTCATCCTGCGCGACGGCGCCCGCCGCGCCTACTCCATGGCCACGGCCCCCCACGTGCAGGACACGGCGCCGGGGCTGGAGCTGCACATCCGCCACATGCCGGGCGGCAAGTTCACCGACCATGTGTTCGGCGCCATGAAGGAAAAGGAAATCCTGCGCGTGGAAGGCCCGTTCGGCAGCTTCTTCCTGCGCGAGGACAGCGACAAGCCCGTCATCCTGCTGGCCTCGGGCACGGGCTTCGCGCCCATCAAGGCGCTGCTGGAGCACATCCGCCACAAGGACATCCACCGCTCCGTCACCCTGTATTGGGGCGGCCGCCGCCCCGAAGACCTCTACATGGACGCCTGGGTGCGCGAACAGGCCGAAGCCATGCCGCAGCTGTGCTACGTGCCCGTGGTCTCGGATGCCCTGCCCGAAGACGCCTGGACCGGCCGCACGGGCTTCGTGCACCAGGCCGTGCTGGACGACTTTGCCGACCTCTCGGGCCACCAGGTCTATGCCTGCGGCGCGCCCATCGTGGTCGATTCCGCACACCAGGCCTATGTGCACCAGCGTGGCCTGCCCGACGAAGAGTTCTACGCCGACGCATTCACCACGGAAGCCGACAAGGCAGCCTGAAGCCAGGGCAGATCAATCAATACGCAGAAAAACTGCTCTGCATACCTGCGCGCAGCCAGGTGTCGCAATTTTTTTGCACAATAGCGCCCCTATGAACCGTAGAAACAGCCTTCTCTCGGTCATGGCGGCCGCTGCTGCCCTGGCCTCCCCGCTTGCCCTGGCGCAAGAGCCCATCCGCCTGATCGTGCCCTATGCGCCCGGCGGTCCGCTGGACATCACCTCGCGCGCGCTGGCCGAGCGGGTGCGTGACTCCCTGGGAGTGGTGATCATCGACAACAAGGCAGGCGCCGGCGGCAACATCGGCGCCGACGCCATTGCCCGCGCCACGCCGGACGGCATGACCATCGGCCTGGCCGCCACGGCCACCCATGCCGTCAATCCCTGGCTGTACGCCAAGATGCCCTATGACGCGGGCAAGGACTTCGCCGGCATCACCCAGATGGTGCGCGTGCCCAATGTGCTGGTGATGAACGCCGCCCGTGCCGAGCAGCTCAAGATCCACAGCGTGGCCGACCTGATCGCCTACGCCAAGGCCAACCCCGGCAAGCTCAACTACGGCAGCGGCGGCAACGGCAGCGCGGGTCACCTGGCCGGCGAAATGCTCAAGCAAAAGGCCGGCATCTTCGCGCTGCACGTGCCCTATCGCGGCGCCAACCCGGCCCAGCTGGCCCTGCTGTCGGGCGAGGTGGACTTCAACATCGACAACCTGGCCGCCGCTGCACCCAACATCCGCTCGGGCAAGCTCAAGGCGCTGGCCGTGACCACGCTGAACCCCACCACGCTGCTGCCCGGCGTGCCCGCACTGTCCAAGACCTTCCCCGGCTTTTCCATCGACACCTGGTGGGGCCTGGTGGCCCCGGCCGGCACGCCCAAGCCCGTGCTGGACAAGCTGAGTAAGGCCTTTGGCGATGCACTGGCCGCGCCCGAGACCAAGACCCGCTTCGAGACCCTGATGGCCGAGCCCGTGTCCTCCACACCCGCCGAATTCGACAGGTTCATGGCCGCCGAGCGCGCCAAGTACCAGCCCATCGTCAAGGCCTCCGGAGCGAAGGTGGACTGAGCCGATCCACCGCGTCCCGCCTGGCAAAAAGCCGCAGCCGCCCTCAGGGCGCTGCGGCTTTTTCATTCAGGCCATTGTCGGGATTCAGGCTTGTTGGAGATGCCAGCCAGGCTTGTGCGCCAGGCGGACGCCCTGCCCCGCCACGGCCTGCAATTGCCCTGGCGTGACGCGCTCAGGCGCGATCTCGGCCAGCGGCACGAGCACGAAGGCGCGCTCGTGCATGCGGGGATGGGGCACGCTCAGGCGCGGCAGCGCGATGCGCTCGTCGTCCCACAGTTCGATATCCAGGTCCAGTGTGCGCGGCGCGTTGCGATAGGGACGCTCACGGCCGGCCGCCAGTTCGATGGCCTGCAGCGCATCGAGCAGCGCCAGCGGCTGCAGCGTGGTGTGCACGGCGGCCACGGCGTTCAGGTAGTCGGGGCCGCTGGAGTCGACGGGCGCCGTGCTGTAGAGGGAGGACACGGCCACAAGGCGCGTGCCCGGCAGGCCGCCAATGGCCTGCAGCGCCTGGGCCAGCGCCTGGCCCCGGTCGCCCAGATTGGCGCCCAGGCCAATGGCGACCCAGTGCCCCGGCTCAGTCATCCCCGCCCACGGCGCCATCACCACCGCCCTGGGGCTTGCGGCGACGGCGGCGGCGCTTCTTGGGCGCGGCCCCTTCCTCACCCTCCACCTGGGGCAAGGCGGCGGCAGGTGCGTCGGCCTGCTGCGCTTCGCCAGCGACGGCCTCCTCGCGCGCAGGGCGGGCCTTGGCCACGCGGTGCACCTTGGGCTCGGCGCTGCGCTGGCGGGCACGCTGCTCGTCGCGGGCCTGGGCGATCAGGTCGTCGCGGCGCGCGTCGTCGGCGTTCTGGAATTCCTGCCACCAGCTGGCCAGGCTTTCATCGACCTCGCCGATGTCGGCGCGCAGGCGCATGAAGTCGAAGCCTGCGCGAAAGCGCGGCTGGGCCACCAGGCTGAACGGCGTGGCGCCCGTGCGCTTGTCAAAGCGCGGCTGCATGACCCAGATCTCGCGCATGTCGGCGGCCAGCTTGCCGCGGCCCGAGACATCGCCGATGCGCTGGTCGAACACTTCGTCGATGGATTCCTGCAGCGCGGGGAAGGGGTGCTGGCGCTGGTTCAGGCGTCGCTCCCAGCCGGTCTTGACGTCATGCCACAGCACGCAGGCCAGCAGGAAGCTGGGCGCCACGGGCTTGCCTTCCTCGACACGGCGGTCGGTGTCGGTCAGCGCGGCGCGCACAAAGGGCTGCTCCGCGCGCTCGACCACCACATCCAGCAGCGAGTAGATGCCGCGTGCCAGGCCCAGGCCACGCAACTGCTCCACCGAGGCCAGCGCGTGGCCGGTCTGCAGCAGCTTGAGCATTTCATCGAACAGGCGGCTTTGCGGCACATCGGCCAGCAAGGGCTCGCACTCCACCAGGGGCTTGGCGGTCTTGGGCTCGATCTTGAAGCCCTTGCCCGCCAGCTTGGCCGCGAAGCGCACGGCGCGGATGATGCGCACCGGGTCTTCGCGGTAGCGCGTGGCCGGGTCGCCGATCATGCGCAGCATGCGCTTCTTGGCGTCGTCGATGCCCTTGTGATAGTCCACCACGATCTGCGTGCGCGGGTCGTAGTACATGGCGTTGATGGTGAAGTCGCGGCGCGTGGCGTCCTGGTCCTGCGGGCCCCAGACGTTGTCGCGCAGCACGCGGCCGCTGGCGTCCACCGCATGGTGCATGCCGGCGAGCTGGGCCTTGCTGGTGCGCTCGTTGCCGCTCACGGCCTCGGCCGCGCTGTTGTCCAGGAAGGCGCGGAAGGTGGAGACTTCGATGACCTCGTTCTCGCGCCCGCGGCCATAGACCACGTGCACGATGCGAAAGCGCTTGCCGATGATGAAGGCGCGGCGGAACAGGCCCTTGACCTGCTCGGGCGTGGCATTGGTGGCCACGTCGAAGTCCTTGGGGCGCAGGCCCAGCAGCAGGTCGCGCACGGCGCCGCCGACGATGTAGGCCTCATAGCCGGCGTCCTGCAGCGTCTCGACCACGTCGATGGCACGCCGGTCCACCAGGTTGGGGTCGATGCCGTGCACCTGCACGGGCACTTCCTGGCGCTTGCCGAAGGGGGACTTGCGGGCGCGGGGGGCAGCCGAGGTCTTGCCCAGCAGCTTGTCGATGATGTTCTTGATCATGGTGCTTCGCCAAACAGGTCCAGAATGCGCCAGCCACGTTCCTGGGCCAGGGCGCGCAGCCGTGCGTCGGGGTTGGTGGCCACGGGGTGGTCCACGCGTTCGAGCAGGGGCACGTCGTTCCAGGAGTCGCTGTAGAAGAAGCTCTCCACGCCGCCCCAGTCCAGGCCACGCGCATCCAGCCACTGCTGCATGCGCTGGACCTTGCCGTCGCGCATGCTGGGCGTTCCACGGATCTCGCCCGTGAACCAGCCCTGGGCGTCGCGCTCCAGTTCCACGGCAATCAGCTCCTGCACGCCCAGTGCGGCGGCGATGGGGCGCGTCACGAACTCGTTGGTGGCCGTGACGATGATGATCTGGTCGCCCGCCTGCTGGTGCGTGCGCAGCAGCTCCAGTGCCTGGGGACGGATCGCGGGGGTGATCACCTCGCGCATGAAGCGCTCATGCGCCTCGTCGGCCTGTTGCGCGCCACGGCCGCAAAAGGCCTCGGTGGCAAAGCGCACATAGTCGTGCACGTCGAGCGTGCCGGCCTGGTAGTGCGCGAAGAACTCGGCGTTGCGGCGGCCGAACTCGGCCGGATCGGTC